>NZ_AEXQ01000020.1:0-37262 GCF_000191865.1 Turicibacter sp. HGF1 | reverse complement strand
CTGTACCATAGTAGGTTGTACCATAGGCTGAGAAGCCATCATAGGTTGATAAAATGGCATTGCAGCTACGTTAGAACCTCCACAGGCACGTGACTGATTAGAATTCGAATTATAAATCAACGGTTTGCACCTCCATATTAAACAGTAATTAAAACTAATAAAATCCTCCAAATTTATTAGAAATTCATTACTTATTGGCAACATCTTTGCCTAATTCTAGCATATGATAAAAGTTTAATATGGTGAGTGAGAGACGAATGAGTTTGAATAAAATTGTAATTTTAAATAATATTGCTAAATCGTTTTTATGTTTTTGGCACTGTTTTATCTAATTTGTTCCATTTTATTTTTAAGATAATAGCGATAATTATAAAGGCTATAAAATCGGAGATAGGGAAGGCATACCAGACTCCATTAATTCCTAATGGTGTAAATCTAGGAAGAATAAGAATTAATGGAATCAGAATAATGAATTGTCTGAGAATAGATAGGAATAAAGAGGGGATGGCCTGACCAAGAGATTGAAATAAAGTAGAGGTGACCATTTGAAGTCCGATGGTCCAAAAGAAAAATAATTGTAGTTTTAAAACAAATGATGCTTCTTGCATAATTGTAGTATCTTTTAGGAATAAACTAATCGTTGCAAAAGGAAATAGAATTCCAATGACAGAGGCTATAACTCCAATAACAGTTGTATAAATTAAGGATAATTTAACAACTTGTTTAATTCGGTCTGGTTGTTTTGCGCCATAGTTATAGCTAGCAATCGGTTGCATTCCTTGATTGATTCCCATGATAGGAAGAAAGAAAAAGGAGATAATGCGGTTAACAGTACCGAATGCTGTTAAAGAGGCTGTGCCACCATAGGTTCTAAGAGTTGCATTGGTAATGAGCGCAAATAATGAGCTTGCACCATTTCTTGCGAAAGCTGAAAATCCGACACTAATGATGGACTTGATAATTTCTAAATTGGGAATTAGGTATTTCTTTTCAAATTTGACGATACTTCGATGACTCAAAATATAAAATAGTGAAAAAGCTGTTGCAAGCATCTGTGCGATAATCGTTGCTAAAGCAGCACCTTTTATTCCAAGCTTAAAGATAAAAATAAAAAGAGGATCGAGTGCAATATTAACAAGAGCACCAATTAAGACTGTTACCATTGATATTTTAATATTTCCTTCTGCACGGAAAACGGCGCTTGAAATTAAGGCTAGAGCATTGAATGGAATAGCCCAAATAGACATGCGTAAGTAATCTTTAGCAAATGGAGCTAAATCTTGATTGACGCCGAAAAAATATAAAATTTTATCTGTAAAAAGAAAGGTTAAAATCATTAAGATAATGGAAATTATTAAGGTTAACACGTAGGAATTTGTTGTAATTTGATTTGCTCGGGATTCATTTTTTTCACCGAGACTTCGCGAAATAGCAGAAGCTGCTCCAATTGAAATCATCTGAGCAAAGGCTACATAAAGGGTTTGAATTGGATAAACAATTCCAACCCCACCGACAGCCAAAATTCCAACGCCCTTGCTAATGAATATTGTATCAACAATGTTATAGATACCACTGGCAAACATTCCTAAAAAAGCAGGAAGTGAAAAAGAAAAAAGAAGCTTTCCAACTTTCTCACTTCCTAAAAAATCACTTCTAGATGTCATTCTTTTCACCACGTTATAATTTAATCTTTTTAAAATAGTATATGTAAATTTAAAGAAAAATCACTTTACATAAATTGTTAATTATTGATTGTTAGAAGAGAATGAAATAAAAACGTTTAAAAAATTTTTATTTGGATATATTAAAAAATAGTTTTTTATAGAAAAAACGTTTTAAAACGGATATTTTTTTACATTTTTTATTAATTAAAACCATCGTTTACCTAAATCTACCTAATTAATTCCTAAATATTACAATAATTTCTTGTATTAATTGGTAGTTTTTTATCCTATAATCATTTGAAGAAAAAAAATATGTATATTTTGTGTATAAAGGAGTGGTACGGGATGGCGAGTCAATTATTTCTTCCGGCAATCGTTATTTTCTTGATTGCATATGGCCTTATTATTTCTGAAAAATTTAATAGAACAGTTATAGCTCTATTAGGAGCAGTTCTGATGTTAGTTTTTCATATCTTAACACAGGAAGAAGCATTAGGCTTTATTGATTTCAATACGGTCGGGCTCTTAATCGGTATGATGATTATTGTTAATATTTTAAAACGAACTGGAATTTTCCAATATGTTGCAATCAAAACAGCACAATTATCTAAAGGTAGTCCATGGAGAATTATGATTTATTTTGCGGTTATTACAGCTATTTCTTCTGCCTTGTTAGATAATGTAACAACTATTTTATTAATTGCACCGGTTACGTTTGTTATTACAGAAACGCTTGGACTTAATGCCATACCATTTTTATTAACTGAGGTATTTAGTGCCAATATCGGTGGATTAGCTACTTCAATTGGAGATCCAACAATCATTATGATTAGTGGAGCGACAGGGCTATCATTTACAGATGTCTTATTTAATTTAGGACCAGTTGTTCTTGTAATTTTTGCAACAGTCTTATTCATCTTAAAATTTGTATTTAGAAAACATTTTGTTATCAGTGATGAGAATAAAGCCAAAATTGCTGAATTCGATGTTTCTAAAACTATTACAAATCCTACGTTGCTAAAAAAAAGCGGGATTATTTTACTACTAACTATCGCAGGGTTTGCAACTCATCATGCACTTGGAATTGAGTCAGCAACTATTGCATTGTTTGGGGCTGGAGTCTTGTTACTAATTAGTAGAATTGATGTTGAAGAAGTTTTATTAGAAGTTGAATGGCCAACGATCTTCTTCTTCATGGGATTATTCGTCATGGTAGGAGCACTAGAAAAAGTAGGGGTACTTGAAGTTTTAGCCAGCGGATTGATTGAGTTAACAGGTGGAAATCTAATGATTACTGCATTACTTATTTTATGGGTTGCAGCTATTGCCTCTGCATTCTTAGATAATATTCCATTCGTTGCAACAATGATTCCTTTAATTATTAATATCGGAACAATGACTGGAATGAATATTGCACCGTTATGGTGGGCGTTAGCCTTAGGAGCTTGTCTAGGTGGTAATGGTAGTATCGTTGGAGCTTCATCAAATGTTATTGTTAGTGGAATGCTTCATAAGAAAGGATATAAATTATCGTTTGGGGATTTTTTAAAGATTGGATTCCCTATTATGATTATTTCTGTTATCATTTCTACTATTTATCTTCTAATCTTTTATGTATAATGTGATTAAATAATTTGATGATAAAGGAGATATATTATGGATAAATTTAATCCGGAATTTACAGGTGCAGGTATTTTTACGAACGCTAGTTATATGCGTATGCAAGCCAATCAACATGAAATGGTTTTACGTCAAATGGGTGGAGAAGTTTTACAACTCCCAAGTAGTTGCTGTTATGTAAGATTCCATATTGGTGATTTCCGCTTATCGTATGTTTACAACATTAACAAATCAAATCGTTACTTCTTAGAACGATTAAAACCATATCCCCTTCCTCTTAAAGAATACGAAAATGAAGAGGATGTTATTGAAACCATTAAAATTGATTTAGAGCAATTTAAAAATGCGGCAAAGAGTAAAAATATTGCCTCATTCATTAAAATCAATCAAGAGTTAAATAAAACCGCAAAGGCTTTTGAAGATTTGTTCTTGTATTACAATGTTGAAAAATTCCATGCAGAATCAATTTTAAATAAAATTCAAGAAATTGAAGATGAAATTAGAAAGACAGCAGAGGAATCGGATTTGATTTATGATAAATCAAATCCAAATTATTTAAGTCATGTCTTTCCTTCTAACGAAGAATAAAGAAAAAGCCATCATACGATGGCTTTTTTTATGGTAATTTTCGCAGGCGCTTTTTCACCTCTGATGCTAAATAGCAAAGAGCAATAATGTTAATGGTTGCAGTTAATCCAACACCGATATCAACTAGTGACCAAATAAGTCCTGCTGAAGCACAGGCAGAGATAATGATGACCACAATCACAATAATTCGTACGAGGAAGAGGACATGATTGGTTTTAAAGAGATATTTGACGTTAGATTCGCCATAAAAATATCCAGTTAAAATCGTACTAAAGGCGAAGAAGAAGATAGCAATTGCTAGAATAATTCCTCCAATTGGACCAAATAAACTTGTTAAAGCATATTGAGTCAGTTCAATCCCATTACTATAGTTATCAGCAACACTGATAGCATCTGTTACCATGATTAAAAAGGCTGTAATAGTACAAATGAATAAGGTTGTAACATAAACACCAAATTCTTGGATATAACCTTGTTCAATTGGAAACTCACTATCTGTTGTTGCAGCCGCGTGAGCACCCGATCCCATTCCCGCTTCATTTGAAAAAACCCCGCGTTTAATTCCTGTAATAATTGTAAACATTACGGTGCCCCCGATTAATGGAGAGGGTTGAAAGGCATCTTCGAGAATTGTAGTGAAGAATGTGGGAATATATGAAAGATGCGTCAGCATAACAAATATCCCAATTCCAATGTAAAATAGCGCCATAATAGGTACGATTTTTGAAGTCATTTTAGCTATGGATGCAGCCCCTCCAAATATAATGCATCCACTTAAAATGGCAAGAAAGATTCCTGTTATAAGCGGAGGGATAGATAATACATCATTAAATGAAGTCGCAATTGTATTAGCCTGAATTGCACTAAAACCAAAAGTATAAGTTAGAATAATAATAATAGCGTAAATGATAGCAAAAGATTTTTTATGTAAGCCATCTTCAATATAGTAGGCCGGTCCTCCAATATACATCTTTCCATCTTTTCGTTTATAAATTTGGGCAAGTGTACTTTCTGCAAACGAAGCGGCAGCTGTAATAAATGCGCTGACCCACATCCAAAAAACACTTCCCGGTCCTCCAATATAAATTCCGAGTGCAACCCCGGCCAAAGAACCTACCCCTACTCGTGCAGCGAGGGCCATAGTAAAGGATTGAAAAGATGAAACACCCTCACTAGTTGGTGTTTTTTTGGTTAAACATTTAATCATTTCCTTAAATCGAAATTGTGCCCCTCTATAATAAAAAGTAAAAATTAAGCTTACGATTAACAAAGTGGGAATTGCTAAGTAAGACCAAATAATGTGTTCTATTTCTTTTATCATATAAGTCCCCCATCTTTTTTTCCATCCTTGTTAACTATCTTATTTATCAACTTAAGAAATTATGTATTAAAAAAACGTAGGAATTCATAAGTAATTCCTACGTTTTAATGATTAAGCTTGTAGTTCTAAGAATTTAGCAATGGTACGAACCATAACCCCAGTTCCACCTTTTGGTCCTAAGTCATGAGCTGCCTTTGTATCAGCAGTTCCTGCGATGTCTAAGTGAATCCATGGTGTTTCTTCAACGAATTCTTTTAAGAAAGCAGCCGCCATAATTGCTCCTGGTTTTCCAATTGGTGCATTATTTAAGTCGGCAACATCACTGGAACGTAATGCTTTTTGATCACGTGGATGAAGTGGCATTTGCCAAACGTATTCGTTTGTTAATTCTGCTGCTTTTAAGAATTGATTATAGAAGGTTTGGTTATTTGTGAAGGCACCTGTTGTATCCGTTCCTAAAGCTGCGACAATAGCTCCCGTTAAAGTGGCTAAATCGATAATTTTACTAGCTCCTAAATGTTTAGCAAATGTAATTCCATCTGCTAAGATTAAACGACCTTCAGCATCTGTATTGGTTACCTCAACTGTTTTTCCATTCATCGTTTTAATAACATCACCTGGTTTAATTGCATTACCGCTAATCATGTTATCTGTTGAAGGGATAACTAATAGTAAGTTAACGGGTAGGTTTAAGCGGACAGCTACTTGGAATGCTCCAAATGCTGAAGCAGCTCCCCCCATATCAGATTTCATATTTTCCATTCCAGCGCGTGGTTTTAAACAATATCCCCCTGTATCAAATGTTAAACCTTTACCGACTAAAGCTGTAATTTTTTCAAAACGAGGTGTTCCTTGATATTTAGCAACAATCATTTTTGGAGGTTCAACAGAACCTTGATTTACACCAAGAATTCCTCCCATTCCTAATTGCTCCATTTCTTCTTTTTCAACAATACGAACTTCAAGGTTATGTTCGTTTGCGAACGTTGCAACAGCATTTGCTAAATTAGTTGCTGTTAATTTATTTCCTGGTTCATTTAATAATTGACGAGCACTATTTGTTGCTTCTCCGTAGATAATACCGCGCTTTAAATCTGCTTCAATTGAACATTCACTATGAATGTAGAACTTGACTGGAGTTTTTACTTTTTCTTCTGTTTTATATGTTTCCATCTTATAAGTTGCAAGTGTAATAGCTTCACCACAAATCGTTGCTAACTCATTGATTGAGGTTTGTTTGCTATCAAATGTTTCAAGTAGGATTGTTACATCATCTTTTGCTATTTTTGCAACTTGTCCGATTACTTGGCGGCACTTCTCAGTATTAAAGTCTGTTGATTTTCCTAAACCAACGATATAAACTTTTTTGCTTTCAATTTGTCCAAGTGGATAAATTGGTGTAATCTCTTTGAAAGTAGTAGGAATTAATTTTTCTTCTAAAGAAGCAGATAAACGTTTATTTAACGCCTTATCTAATTGCAAGAATAATGGATGTGTCGTATCGCTAAATACACCAACTACTAAATTTGTTTTTTCATTTTTAAAATTTACTGTTGATTTAAATTGAATCATGTTTCTCACCCTTTCATTTGTCATTATTATAACATAGTTAAAAGTTTCCAGTTTGAAAAAAGCTTATATTTTATACTTTTTCTCATTTTTAGGATAGGATTTTTTTTTACTTTCATTCTAAATCTATTATATTTATTAAAAAATGACTCTCGTTATGAGAGCCATTTGATTCACTATTCAGATACAGGGACAACTGCTCCTTCGTAAGTATCAATAATGAATTGTTGAACTTCTTCAGAGTGTAACACTTTAACTAATGTTTGAATTGCTTCATTATTTTCATTTCCGCTCTTAACTGCAACGATGTTCACATATGGTGACTGTGATCCTTCCATTACGATAGCATCATTCATTGGATTCAATCCACCATCAAGCGCGTAGTTTGTATTAATTAAAACAGCATCACCTTCTTCAGCATTATAAACTTGAACTAATAATCCTGGATCGATATCTGTTTGGAATTTTAAGTTTTTAGGATTTTCAATGATATTTTCTACAGTTGCTTTGCTAACTTCAACAGAATCATCTAATTTGATTAAGCCTTCTGTTTGTAATAATCCTAGCATACGTCCGTGATCAGCAACTGAATTACTCATGATGATTGTTGCTCCTTCTGGCAATTCATCTAATGATGTATATTTTTTAGAATAAACTCCAATAGGTTCGATATGAATTCCACCCGCATTTACAAGGTTTGTTCCATGCTCAACATTGAATTCTTCTAAATAAGGAATATGTTGGAAGTAGTTTGCATCTAATTCTCCATTTTCCACCGTTGTATTAGGTAAAACATAGTCTTGGAATACTGTAATATCAAGCTCGATTCCTTCTTCTAATAATAATGGAGCAGCAAATTCTAATATTTCAGCATGAGGGACCGCAGATGCTCCAATAGATAACTTTGTCGTTTCTGCAGGTTTTACTTCCTCAGTTTCTGGCGCTTCTGGTGTAGAAGTTTCTGGTTTTGTGTCATTTTGGCAACCAACTAATGTTAAGGCTGCAGCAAAGCTTAATAAACCTAAAGATAATTTTTTCATATTTAATTCTCCTCCTTGGATTTTGTTTTTATCGTGTTCCCCCACGATTCCTATATAAATCTCAATTTCGTGAAAAATTAAGGATTTATCTAATAGTTACTTAACGTCAGATTTCTTTTAACGTTTATCGATTTTTTTAGTAATAAAATCTCCGAGCATTTGGATGGTAAAGACAATAATTAAAATGATGACTGTCGCTACAAATACAACATCCATGCGATTACGCTGGAATCCATCAAGATAGGCCAAATTACCAAGCCCTCCTGCTCCGATTACACCGGCCATTGCTGTGTAACCAACAAGAGAAATCGTTGTGACAGTAATACCAGATACTAATGCAGGTAAGCTTTCAGGAATTAAAACTTTCCAAATAATTGTCCATATTGAAGCTCCCATTGCGACTGAAGCTTCGATAACTCCTTTATCGATTTCGCGAAGAGCGATTTCTACTAATCGACCATAGAATGGTGCTGCTCCAATAATTAGAGCAGGAAGTGCAGCATTCGGACCTAACATACTTCCGACTAACCATTTTGTGAATGGAAGTAACAAAATAATTAAGATAACGAATGGAATTGATCGGAATATATTGACGAAAGCAGATAAAATACGATTAATCCATTTATTTTCAAGTAACTGATTAGGTCCTGTTAAGAATAAGATTAATCCGATGATAAGACCTAATAAGAAAACACAAATACAAGCAATTAGTGACATATATAGTGTTTCAGTTGTGGCATCAAACATTTTATCAAAGCGTACATTCGGTAGTAATGATGAAATCATCGTGCCATCACCTCAATTTCTACTCCTGCCTCTTTTAAATAATTAAGTGCAGAATTAATATCATTTCCTGTTAGTTGAACGTAAAGTGATCCATAACCACCGTCTTGTGTTTGAACAACTTTCCCGTGAATAATATTAATATCAACATCATATTTTCGAATAACGTTTGTGATAAATGGTTTTTCAGCATTTCCTTGGAAGTATTTTAATAAAACAATTTTTCCATCAGGGAATTGTTTTGATAGGGTATCTAACATATTAAGTGATTCGTCTTCATTGACAACTTGCTTTACAAATCGTTTAGTAACGGAGTGACTTGGGGTTCTAAAGACAGTTAAGACATCACCTTGTTCGACGATACGACCATTTTCCATAATGGCAACATGGTGACAGATTTTTTGAATGACATGCATTTCATGTGTAATTAGAACGATAGTTAAATTGTATTTTCTATTAATTGTGACTAATAAGTCTAGGATTTCGTCTGTTGTTTGTGGATC
This sequence comes from Turicibacter sp. HGF1, assembly GCF_000191865.1. Classification (NCBI taxonomy): domain Bacteria; kingdom Bacillati; phylum Bacillota; class Erysipelotrichia; order Erysipelotrichales; family Turicibacteraceae; genus Turicibacter; species Turicibacter sp. HGF1. The sequence goes on along the minus strand of NZ_AEXQ01000020.1, from coordinate 28,174 downwards.
GAGGGCTGATGTAGCCTCATCACACAGTAAAACTTTTGGGTTATTTGCCAACGCTCTAGCGATTCCGACACGTTGTTTTTGACCTCCACTTAATTGGGAAGGGTAGTTATTTTCTTTCCCGCTTAATCCAACTAATTGAATTAATTCTAGTACACGAGGTTTGATTTCATTTTTCTTAACGCCAGCAATTTCAAGAGAAAAGGCGATATTTTCATAAACAGTTCGAGACCAAAGTAGGTTAAAGTGTTGAAATACCATTCCGATTTGTTGACGTGCTAAGCGAAGTTCTTTAGCAGATACCTTAGTTAGATCTTTTCCGTCAATTGTAACGGTCCCGTCGGTTGGTCGTTCGAGTAAGTTTAACATTCTGATTAATGTACTTTTTCCAGCACCACTGTAGCCGATAATTCCGAAGATTTCTCCCTTTTTAATCTCTAGATTAACAGAATCAACTGCTGTTACTTGGCCGGATGAAGTTTGGAATACTTTTTTAACTTGATCAAGGATAATCATATTCTCTCCCCTTTCCTTAGATAAGTCATTTAACATTGATACAAAAAAACCTTCCTACTTAGATAAGTAGAAAGGTGGACTACATTTGCATGTAATGTCACACTTTCTCTCATCTGTCAGATAAAAATCTGCAGGAATTGGCACCGTATCATTAATTGATGGTTGCCGGGCATCACAGGGCCTGTCCCTCCGCCGCTCTTGATAAGAGTTTGTGTATCTGTATAAAATTTTAGTTTGTTGTGACTTAATACTTATTATAAGGCGTTTAGTTTAAAAGTCAATCTATTTTTTCCATTTTTTAACTTATACAGAAATACATATATATAAGGTAAGAAATTAAAAAATATTTTTTGTTTAGCGTTCCTATTTTTTTATACAATATTTAATAATTCTAGATTAATTTTAAAATAGGTATATTAAATGAGGTAAATAGATAAGATGTAGGAGCAAGGAAGATTAGAGATGGGGGAGATTTTATTGAATGATTACATTATTGTTATTATTACAATGTCAGTAGCGTTGGCAATGGATGCTTTTGCTGTTTCAATAACACTCGGAATGGATGGAGCTACAGGTTCAATAAGACAGCGCTTGAAGGTAGCGACAAGCTTTGGATTTTTTCAAGGATTATTATTTATTTTAGGAATTATCTCGCTGACAATCGTAAGTGGAAATATTACAACTTATAACCAATATATTGCAGGTGTTATTTTAATCATTTTGGGGGCAAGAATGATTAAAGAAACATTTGAAGAAGAACCAGATAATTGTCCGTATCCGATTTGCCAACAAAAAAAGTGTAGTCAGGTTAAGTGTTTACGAACTGGAAAAACAAATAAAATCACGTTTAGATTATTAGTGATGTTTGGTATTGCGACAAGTATCGATGCGTTAGCTGCTGGAATTACGTATGGACTAATTTATGAGCAGATTATGTTAGCTGTCATTTGCATTTCAGGTGTTGCCTTTCTTTTATCTTATATGGGAGCAACCTTTGGTAGAAAATTAGGTCATATAATTGGAAATAAAGCTAATATATTTGGTGGAATATTAATTGTTATATTAGGAATAAAATCTATATTGTCCTAATATAAAACTTCTTTAGGATGTATCTTAAAGAAGTTTTTTTAGGTGGATAAAAATGTCACAATAAAATTTCAAAATATTAGAGCATATAAGTTGATTTTTTCCATTATCGGCAATATAATAGACAATGTAAAAGATATATACGTTATAACGTTTATGGGGATAGTTAAATGTTATGATGCTATGCAAACCCTTTACAAAATGAGGCTATCTGTTATAAAATCAAAGTGCAGTAACAGGTATTCGAAATTTCAGAGAGAGGTTCAAATTGGACCACAAGGAGGAATTATCATGGAAGCTTGGCAAGGCTTTAAAGGTGAAAACTGGAAAGAAAAAATTGATGTGCGTGACTTTATCAATCAAAACATTACTGTTTATGAGGGTGACGATTCATTCTTAGCAGGACCAACAGAAGCAACAACAAAATTATGGGATCAAGTAATGGAATTATCTAAAGCTGAACGTGAGGCTGGTGGAGTTCTTGATTTAGATACTAAAATCGTATCAACTATTACTTCTCATGAACCAGGATACTTAAATAAAGAGTTAGAAACAATCGTTGGTTTCCAAACTGATAAACCATTCAAACGTTCTTTACAACCATTTGGTGGAATTCGTATGGCTGAAAAAGCTGCTGAATCTTATGGATTCCATGTAGATCCAGAAGTATCTCACATTTTCACTGAATACCGTAAAACTCATAACCAAGGTGTATTCGATGCTTATACTCCAGAAATCCGTGCTGCTCGTAAATCAGGTGTTATCACAGGATTACCAGATGCTTATGGACGTGGACGTATTATCGGGGACTACCGTCGTGTAGCTTTATACGGAATCGACCGTTTAATGGCTGAAAAATTAAATGATCATAACAATACATCTCGTATCATGGACGAAGAAACTATTCGTTTACGTGAAGAGATTTCAGAACAATACCGTGCGTTAAAAGAATTAAAAGAAATGGCTGCGAAACATGGTTTCGATATTTCTAAACCAGCTACAACAGCTAAAGAAGCTATCCAATGGTTATACTTCGGATATTTAGCAGCAATCAAAGAACAAAACGGTGCTGCAATGTCTTTAGGACGTACTTCTACATTCTTAGATATCTATATTGAACGTGACTTACAAAATGGAGTAATCACAGAAGAACAAGCACAAGAGATGATGGACCACTTCGTAATGAAATTACGTTTAGTTAAATTCTCTCGTACTCCAGACTACAATGAATTATTCTCAGGAGATCCAACTTGGGTAACTGAATCAATCGCTGGTATGTCAACTGATGGATTCCCATTAGTAACTAAAAACTCATTCCGTGTATTACATACATTAGATAACTTAGGACCAGCTCCAGAACCAAACTTAACAGTATTATGGTCAACTAAATTACCACAAGGATTCAAAGAATACTGTGCAAAAATGTCAATCAAAACTTCAGCTATCCAATATGAAAATGATGACATCATGCGTCCAATCTATGGAGATGACTATGCTATCGCATGTTGCGTATCACCAATGAAAGTTGGTAAACAATTACAATTCTTCGGTGCTCGTGCAAACTTAGCAAAAGCATTATTATATGCAATCAACGGTGGTAAAGATGAAAAATCTAAAGCACAAGTTGGACCACATTGGGCTCCAATTACTGACGAAGTATTAGATTACGATAAAGTAATGGAACGTTATGATGAAGTAATGGAATGGTTAGCAGATTTATATGTTAATACATTAAATATCATCCACTACATGCATGACAAATATAGCTATGAGCGTATCGAAATGGCATTACATGATACAGATGCAGAACGCGTTTCGGCAACTGGTATTGCCGGATTATCAGTAGTAGCTGACTCATTATCAGCTATCAAATATGCTAAAGTTAAACCAGTTCGTGATGAATTTGGAATCGCAGTTGATTTCGAAGTTGAAGGAGATTTCCCTAAATACGGAAACAACGATGATCGCGTAGACCAAATTGCAATTGATGTTATGTCTTCATTCATGACAAAAGTACGTAAACATAAACCATACCGTGCTAAATTACAAACTCAATCAATCTTAACAATCACTTCAAACGTTGTTTACGGTAAGAAAACAGGAACAACTCCATGTGGTCGTAAAGCTGGTGAACCATTCGCTCCAGGTGCTAACCCAATGCACGGACGTGACTCTCACGGAGCTATCGCTTCAATGTCATCTGTAGCTAAATTACCATTCGAGTCTGCACAAGATGGTATTTCAAATACATTCTCATTAGTACCAAAATCATTAGGACGTACAGATGAAGAACGTAACAAAAACTTAGTAGCAATCATGGATGCTTATGTAAACAAAAAAGGACATCACTTAAATATCAATGTATTTAACCGTGATACTTTATTAGATGCTATGGAACATCCAGAGAAATATCCACAATTAACAATTCGTGTATCTGGGTATGCGGTAAACTTCATCAAGTTAACTCGTGCTCAACAATTAGACGTTATTAACCGTACAATGCATGAAAAAATGTAATTGGGAAGAATAGAAGATAAGGTGATTAGTATGAATGGATATGTACACTCAGTAGAATCTTTCGGAACAGTTGATGGTCCTGGACTTAGATTTATCGTCTTTGTCCAAGGATGCGGCTTACGATGTGCTTATTGTCACAACCCAGATTCATGGAAAATGAAAGAAGGGAAAGTAACGGAAGTTTCAGAAATTGTTGACGAATTAATTAAGTATAAAGAGTTTTTTGAGGCTTCAGGTGGAGGAATCACTGTAAGTGGTGGAGAACCTTTATTACAAATGCCATTTGTGACAGAATTATTTAAAGAGTGTAAAAAACATGGCATTCATACTAACATCGATACTTCAGGTGATTTACACTTCAATACTGAAGAACGTAAAGCACAACTTAAAGAATTATTATCAGTAACAGATATGCTAATGTTGGATATCAAAATGTTTGACGCACACAAACATAAACAGTTAACTGGTAAAGATAATGCACACATATTAGAATTTGGTCGACTTGTATCGGATGCTGGTATTCCAATGTGGATTCGCCGTGTTTTAGTACCAGGATTAACTGATGATGAAGAAGATCTTAAACAAACAGCCGAATATATTAAAACTCTGAAAACAGTTGAAAAAATCGAAGTTTTACCTTATCACAGCATGGGTGAGTATAAATGGACTCAAATGGGGTATGATTATCCATTAAAAGGACAAGAGGCTCCAAGTGATGAAGTTGTTAAACATGCTGAAGAAATTTTAGGTAAAGCAATCTAAATTCCTTCTACCGCTAATCCTTCCTTTTTGTAGGATTAGCGGTTTTTATATGTTAAAAAAGGTTCTATCTCATAATGAGATAGAACCTTTTAACTTTATAATGTTCAAATATTAATAGTTTTTAGCTTGTAATTCAAAGTGTGCTTGTGGATAAGTGCATACTGGGCAAGCTTTAGGTGCTTTTTTTCCATAGTGGATATGTCCACATTCTAAACAAACCCATGCTTGTTCTTCTTCACGCTCGAAAACTTTACCTTCTTCAAGATTTTTTAATAATTCTAGGTAGCGTTCTTCATGGTGTTTTTCAATTTTCCCAACCATTTCAAATAATACCGCGATACGATTTAATCCTTCTTCACGAGCAACTTCAGCGGAGCGAGCATACATATCTGTCCACTCACCATTTTCCCCAGCAGCAGCATCTTTTAAGTTAGTCATTGTATCAGCAACTTCTCCGTCATGAAGTAATTTATACCATAATTTTGCATGCTCCATTTCGTTGCGAGCAGTTTCAAGGAATACGTTAGCAATTTGCTCATATCCTTCTTCTTGAGCTTTAGCTGCATAATAAGTATATTTATTACGAGCCATTGATTCCCCAGCAAAAGCCGTCATTAAGTTTTGTTCAGTTTTAGTTCCTTTTAAGTTACTCATTTTTCTTCCTCCATAATGTAAATAAATGGTTACGAATTAAATTATAGCATTTTACTTGACAGTTGTTCAAGGAACTATAAATTTAATGATATTGTTTTTGAAAATTTAAAAGCTATATTCAAAGGAATATAGCTTGATTTATATAGTGGTTACTAATTACTGGACTCAACTTTTTTATTAATTTAGTTTCGCCAACCTGACACTTGAGAAAAATCGGAAGCGCTGAAGGGCGCACTAATGAGCCTCTACATCTCTTCCTTGCATTTTTTCAAGTGCCAAAACGGTTGACTCAACTTTTTAATTAGTAATTTTTTGCTTCTTGTTGGAAGTATGCTTGTGGATGCGCACAAACTGGGCAAGCTTTAGGTGCTTTTTTACCATAGTGGATATGTCCGCAGTTTAGGCAAATCCAAGCTTCCTCTCCTTCGTGTTCAAATACTGTTCCTTCTTCGATATTTTGAAGTAGTTTTAAGTAACGTTCTTCGTGATGTTTTTCGATTGTTGCTACTTGTTCAAATAGGTAGGCAATACGAGTGAATCCTTCTTCACGAGCAACTTCGGCAAATTCAGCGTACATATGGGTCCATTCATCGTGTTCACCGGCAGCCGCTGCTTTTAAGTTTTCCATTGTATTTCCGATACCATCATTTAATAATTTATACCACATTTTTGCATGTTCTTTTTCGTTGTTAGCTGTTTCTAAAAAGATATTAGAGATTTGTTCATATCCTTCTTTTTTAGCTTGGGATGCGTAATAGGTATATTTATTACGAGCCATTGATTCCCCAGCAAAGGCTGTTAATAAGTTTGCTTCTGTTTTACTACCTTTTAAATTTGTCATTTGATAATCCCCCCGATAAGATAAGTTAAATCATCTTTACAAGCTTATCTTAGCATATAGAAACTATTTATCAAGGGTGATAGAAGCAACTTTTATATAAAATATCAGTAATAATTCTTAATATTTAAGCATAAGAAAAAGCAACTATCATATACTGATAATTGCTTTTTAATATTTATTTGTTAAAGACAAATTTTTCAATAACTTGAGCAATTCCATTGTCATTATTTGATGCAGTTACGTAGTTAGCGGCTGCTTTTACCTCATCGACTGCATTCCCCATTGCAACCCCAAGTCCCGCAAATTCGATCATTGGAAGGTCATTGTATCCATCTCCACAAGCAATTAACTGGGATTTATCTAATCCTACGTGATCAAGTAATTTTTGTAAAGAATATGCCTTATTAATATTTTGAGGCATAATTTCTAAGAAGAATGGCATTGATCGCATAACACTTAGACGTTCTCCAAGACGTTCTTTAAATTTCATTTCAACTTCTGCTAGGTATTCGGGTTCGCCTGTACATAAACATTTAACTGAATTAAATGTGATTGCTTCTTTAAATCCTTTAACACGATTAAGAGGCATATTATTAATAGCTCCTTCTTTACGTATATATTGATCATCATCTTCTGTAATAATAGCTTCATCCTCATACGCCATAATATTTACATTCATTTCACGTGCTAAATCATATAATTCATGACAAATTTCAGGTGTTAATGATTTATCATAAATTAGTTCATCAGTTTGAACTGAAATGATGCGTCCCCCATTATAAGATAAGATGTATCCTGGATATTCATCTAATCTTAATTCTTTAGCAGCTTTAATCATTCCATAAGTTGGACGTCCAGAAGCTAAAACAATCATAACTCCATTTTCTTGTGCTTTGAATAAAGCTTGTTTAGTTTCTGGTAAAATTTCATTTTTAGATGACATTAACGTTCCATCTAAATCTAACACGATCATTTTATAACTCATAGTTTTCTCCTTAGTTGAATATTAAATTTATTAGATTTAAAAACTGATTTTTTTGAAGGGGTAATTCATTAATTAAATTTTTAGATGAATTGATATACTTGAAGCAAATGTCGTTTGCTCTTTGGATATGTTCACTATTTTTAATTTGCTCACATAATAAATCAAATTTACTTTTTTCCGTTTCAACATTAAGTGATAAAAGATCGTCTTTTAAAAGGGAATCCTCTAATGCAAAAATCGTTGGCAATGTAATAATACCATTTCTTAAGTCATAGCCAACAGGTTTGCCTATTTTCTTTGATGTACTTGTAAAATCAAGAATATCGTCTTTTAATTGATAAGCGATACCGATTTGACTCCCAATAGTAGAGAGTTGATTGATGATATTGGCATCTAATCCCGCTACTAGTCCACCAACAACTAAACTTAAAGAAATTAAAGCACCTGTTTTTTGATAGCTTTTATTGATGTAATCATCAAAACTTAAGTCAAAATTAAAGTGATTATGCTGTTGATTAAGCTCGCCTAAGCAAAGGTTATTCATAACAACCGCAATTTCTTGATGTAATTTTGGAATTTTAAATTCAGAAAAAAGCTCTAAACTTTTATTTAAAACAAAATTTCCAAGATGTACGCCGACCGTAAGTGAATATTGTTCATGCAGAGTGGTCACATTGTGTCTTGTTGTTGATTCATCGATGATATCATCGTGAATTAATGACGCAACATGCATTAACTCAATTGCAACTGCAGCTGTATAAATCTCTTGTTTATTGACATTCTCTTTTAAATCAGCTGCCAATAACACGAATAAAGGTCTAATTCTTTTACCACCGTTCATAATGATTTGAAGAAGATCGTTCATCATTTTAGGATCAGAAAAAAGTGTTGAATCCGAGCTCACAGCCTTAAGGAGTAGGTCATTAAAGTATTGCTCATCGTACCCAAATTTACATAATAAGCTCATCGTAAGGGACCTCCTCATTAAAGAATTTTATGATTTCAGATGTTAAAGAGGGGAGGCCTTGATTAATTGTGACTAATTCTATTTGTTTAAGCTTCTGTGCTAAATTATATTTTACGAGATGAAAAGCGTTAAGGGAGCAATAATGATAATAAAGGCTGTAGAAATAATCTCCCAATAAAATGAATCTTGAAATCTCCTGATGAGATAAAGTATTGTTAATTTGTTGATGACAATTAATGTATAAGCTTAATAAACCTATTGCCACTAATGTTGATTTATACTCCTTGAAAGTCTTTTTATTCGAAATAAAATATGTCTCAAGATTTGCTAATAAGTCTTCATTCACGGAGATAGTTAATGAAATATCTGGAGCAATTAAAGTTTTAATTTCTGATATAACCTGTTCGTTCATGCATATTTCTCCCTATTATTCAAAGTTTTAACATAATTATTATTTGAAATTAAGGGATAAATATACAGACGAAGATTACAGACTTTTAATAACCTCTTCTTTAAGTGCTGCTAACATTTCAGGCGTATAATTTTCCATATTGTTTGCATAAGAATTTGAAAAACCATCTGTTTCATCATAACGAGGAATTAAATGCACATGATAGTGGAATACCGTTTGTCCAGCTGCCACACCGTTATTATTAACAACATTTAATCCGTTACAATTGAATGTTGTTTTTAATGCATTTGCTAACTTTGGCACAATGCTAAAGACATGACTCATATCTTCTGCAGTCATTGAAAATACATCTTGAGCGTGTTTTTTAGGAATAACTAGAGTGTGACCCTTTGTTGATTGAGAAATATCTAAAAATGCTAATACAAATTCATCTTCATAAACGACATGTCCTGGAATTTCTTTATTAATGATTTTACAAAAAATACATTGGCTCATTGAGTAGCCCTCCTATCTTAACTTTCAATCTTCATGGTCTTAATTTTATCAAATAATTTGTAAACTTTAAAGTGCTAACATTATGTGCAATGTAGGGGTTAAAAAGACGGTATTTGTCGTGATATAATATAGAGGTTCAAAGTCGGGAGGTTTCAATATTGAATCGTAAAAATAATCGTGAGAATTTAGAGAAAATGATGTTAGTCGTCTTAATTGCGGCATTAGCGATTGTCCTAGGAATTGTTGAAGCAATGCTTCCTATTAAATTACCGATTCCAGGGATGAAACTAGGGTTAGCTAATATTATGATAGTAATTGGATTATATTATTTAGATGTTAAAGATATGTTGTTTGTTATTATATTAAAAACCGTATTAACGACCCTATTACTAGGGACATTCTCAATGTTTTTCTATGGCTTTGTGGGGGCAATTTTAAGTTATATTGCTATGATCACAGTCTTTAAATTAGGAAAAAATCAAGTAAGTTTAATAGGTGTTAGTATGATTGGTGGAGTCATGCACAATATTGGACAGATAATTGTAGCCATGATTTTAATTCAAACAAAAGCGATTGCGTATTATATGATGCTTTTATTACCACTAGGACTAGTGACTGGTGTTGCAGTTGGAATCGTTGCTAAATTGACAATGTCACGTTTAAATGAATTTGATTTATTCAAAAAAAACTATAAGTTAACAGCATAATAGTAGGAGAGATAGATGAAAAAATTATGGCTTGGGCGATATATCCCTACATCATCGAGTTATCATAATCTTGATCCACGAGCTAAAATCATCATTATGTTTTTAAATGTATTAATGATTATTATGATTTCATCGTGGACTCAATTGTTAATTGGTTTTTTATTTATGATCTGCTTTTTATTAATGAGTAATATTCCACTCAAATTTTATTTAAAACAGGCGATGTTTTTAAAGTACATGTATCTATTCTTTATTATCTTTTTCACCTTAACAGAAGGTAATCGTCTGTTATTTGAGTTTGGTTTTATTAAATTTTTTTCAGATGGATTTATTCAAGGTCTTTTCTATAGTAGTAAAATGATATTATTTGTATTAATGGGTGCTTTATTGACTTTTACAACAGCGCCAAATGAATTAGTTGCAGGTGCAAGACGATTATTTAATAGTGTTGCAGCTGAAAAATTTGCATTTATGACTAGTCTAGCCATTCGTTTAATTCCAATGATTTTAGATGAAGTCAAAGTTATTTATAGTGCTCAACAATCACGTGGGTTAGATTTTAGTGAACTACCATTTATGGAAAAACTAAATAAACTCATGTCTATCATTATTCCGGCAATTGCTAATACTATTAAACGTTTAACGATGATGATGGACGTCATGGATTGCCGAGGTTATATTGTGGGTGAGCACCGAACTTCTATTTATCAATTAACGTGGAAGAATAAAGATACAGTGATGGTTAGTTTGACTTGTATCGTATTAGCCGGTATAGTTCTTGTTTAAATAGCGGAACCTTGTAACAGGTTCCTTTATTTTTATAGTAAATGATATAAATTTAAAAAGATTAAGTAATGAGGTGAAGCCAGATGATTCTACATAATGATTGGCAGTTAGTGTTATCTAAAGAATTTGAACTGCCGTATATGAAACAATTATTTTCACAATTGAAAGAGGCTTATGAAACAACGACTGTTTATCCTCCTCGTGAAAAAGTTTTTTCCGCTTTTAATTTAACGCCTTATTCAGAAGTGAAGGTGGTCATTTTAGGTCAGGATCCTTATCATGGACCCCATCAAGCAAATGGATTGAGTTTTTCAGTTGAAAAAGGGACAGCATTCCCACCATCACTTCGAAATATTTTTACTGAACTAGTGGACGATATCGGATGCATTTATCCACAGAGTGGAGATTTAAGTCAATGGGCAAAGCAAGGAGTACTATTGCTAAATACAACGTTAACGGTAAAAGAGGGAGAACCAATGTCACACGTTGGCATGGGGTGGGAAACTTTTACAGATCAAGTTTTAAAAGAGTTAAATAAAAAGCAAACTCCAATTGTATTTATTTTATGGGGAAAACATGCAAGAAATAAAGCGAAGTTAATTGATCAATCACGTCACTTTGTGATTGAATCAGCACATCCCTCTCCTTTATCAGCTTACCGTGGTTTTTTTGGTAGTCATCCATTTTCACGTACAAATGAATTTTTGATTTCTCAAGGCTTAAAGCCTATTGATTGGACATTAAGATAAAAAAACAGCACAAATAGTTCTTAATTAGACTATTTGTGCTGTTTTTAATTAGTATTGTTGAGTTAAATCACCTTGAGTCATTTGTTGTTGCTGCTGTTGCTGTTTTAATTGTTGCAATTGTTGTTCTTGTTGTTGTTTTACATAATTGTAAACGGCCGCAAGGTCTGGATATTTTTCTAATAAATCAGGATCGACAATATTGAGTGTATTATCGATTGGATAGTAGTAGTTGATTTCTTCAGGGAATTCGATATAGTCTACGTATACCATTAATAAAATATATCGATGTCCTGTGTTTGGATCACTTAAAATAATGTGATCTTTTCCGGCTGCTTCAACTACCCCTGTGAAGCTTTTGTTCATTGCCGTTTGTCCAGCTTGGAAAGTCATATAAACAGTTGCCATTTTTCCACGATTTAATCGTAAAATATTTTCAATATAAGAGTTAATCCCTCTTGCTAAAGTGTTTCCAAATGGCACGATTGCTGGATTGTAAAGAGGAGGTTGTGGGACTTGGTTTGGTTCATCTGGTGTTTGTGGAGTAATAGGTGCTCCTGCAGGATATGGAGGAATCGTATTTTGATTTGTACCTCCAGGTGTTACAGATTGATATCGCCAATAAGAATCCATTGGATTTGGAACTGGACCATAAGGGTAAGAATAATAATAACTCATAATGTCTCTCCTTTCAGATTACTGCCTTAATCGTAACAATTTTCAGATTCTAGTGGAATATAGAAGCAGTGCTCTCCATATCGACCAGAATTCCATTGTCCCCAGAATTTAATAGGACAATCCTCTTGGAAAGGGTTGTAGAACCAAAGTGCTGTACTTGCAGGTTCGAACCGTTCTCCATTAATCACTCGACGAGCGAGTTGAATTTCATTTTCACGTGCGCGTTGATAAAAGTAACCATATTGTGTTGCTTCAAATCCACCAGGTGATTGAAATATCATTTGTTCAACCGAATTAATGTCTTTGAAGTCGAGACAATCTGCAAGAACACGGTTAACGCCAACGTTTCCAACGCATAGCATTCCCATATTTCCGTCACTCTCAGCTTCGGCACGCATGAGTCTAGCGAGTAGTTCCACATCTTTTTGTGTAGCTTTAATAACCGCCATGACCATCACCTCTCTGTAAATCATATGGTATCGGTTGCCAAAAAATGATAAAAAAAATAAAAAAATAAAAGGTATTAACCTTTTATTTTTTTAGCAAAAGGAGTAAAATGAAAGTAGACATATAGAACATATATTAAAGGTGGTAAATTCGATGGATATCATGACAAGTTTAAAGAATCAAATTATCGGGAAAAATATTCGTATCGTATTCCCTGAAGGTAATGAACCACGCGTTGTTCAAGCAGCAAGCTTATTAGCACGCGAAAACATGTTAAAACCAATTTTAATTGGTTCAGCTGAAGAAGTTCAAGCAGCAGCAGGAACATATTCATTAGAAGGATGCGAAATTATCGATCCAAAACATTATGACAAATTAGATGAAATGGTTGCTGAATTAGTAGCAGTTCGTAAAGGAAAAGTAACTGAAGAACAAGCTCGTGAATTAGTATTAAATGTAAACTATTTTGGAACAATGTTAGTTCATATGGGATTAGCAGCAGGATTAGTATCAGGAGCAATTCATTCAACAGGAGATACAGTTCGCCCTGCATTACAAATTATCAAAACTAAACCAGGAATTTCAAAAACATTTGGATACTTCGCAATGTTACGTGGAGATGAGCGTTATATCTTTGGTGATTGCGCAATCAATCCAAATCCATCAAGCAGCGATTTAGCTGAATTTGCAATCGAGTCTGCACGTGTTGCACGTATGTTTGATATGGAGCCGAAAGTAGCATTATTAAGCTTCTCAACAAAAGGTTCTGCAAAAACAGAAGAAACTAAAAAAGTAACAGATGCAATGGAAATTTTAAATGGTATGGAACTTGATTTTGACTATGATGGAGAATTACAATTTGATGCCGCCTTCGTTCCATCAGTAGCTGCTACAAAAGTTAAAGATTCAAAAGTTGCAGGGCATGCTAACGTATTCGTATTCCCTGATTTAAATGCTGGAAATATTGGATACAAAATTGCGCAACGTTTAGGTGGATTTGAAGCAGTAGGGCCAATCTTAGCTGGATTAAATAAACCAGTAAATGATTTATCACGTGGATGTTCACCAGAAGATGTGTACAGCACTGCAATCATTACAGCTAACCAAACTTTATTATAATATTTAATATATAGGTCCAGATAAGTTTTTCATACTGGATAAATTCTTACTTTCTTTATTAGAGAAAGGTGACTTTTCGAGGATAGAGACCTAGGACTGAAAATTTCTATATATAAATAATAAGACCTCCTATATTATGAATAGGAGGTTTCTTCATGTCTGTTGAATTAGTGTTATAGTTGACACAATCTTTATTTTTTTATAAACTCTATAGAGATACACTTGAAGCATGAGAGGAAAAGGAAGGTGTAGCAATATGTTTAATTTAGATGATTTATTTGCAGAACCAAATGAGTTCCGCATTTGCGATAAATGTAAGGCAACAAATGTAAATACATTATTACCACGGTTAAAAGCAATTGACCCAAAAGCAAAGATCTATACTGGATGTCAATCATATTGTGGCCCAGGTCGTGATCGAGCGTTTGTATTTGTTAATAATAAACCGATTTTAGCTACGAATGAAGATGAATTAATTGCAAAAGTTAAAGAATTTTTAGGAAAATAACAAAAAAGACGATAAATGATTATTTATCGTCTTTTTTGTTTGAATTAGAAAAGCTGTGGTCATGATTAGGATAGAAAGTTTATTTTTCTACCTGTTCATAATAATAGCCTCCATTTTTAACATGAATTGAAAATATTTTGTCTGCTAAAAGATCGGCAATATATTTTATGATTTCTTCATGAGTTTTAAATAAATCGGAACCGTCTGTCTGAGAATGCATTATAAATGAGATGCGCGCCTTTAAAAAGGGGGATAGTTCAGAAAAGAGTTCTACTGTATTTAATGAACTAGGAGAAAAAGATTGTAGCGTATTATAAATTTCAAAAATGAGCATTTCAAATAAATAATGTTTTCTTAAAAAAGATTCTTGCCTCTGCATCAGTTGATTGTAGGTCTTTATACACATGAAATCACATCCTGATAAAAGCGTTATCAGAGATGATTATATCATATTTGAATGTCGAAACCTGTAAAAGCCTTGTATTTATCTTAATTATTGTCAAAGCTTTTGTTGTCTGGCTTTAAGTCGCTATATTATGTGGTATACTAATAATGTAAGAAATGATTTTATTTACATTGATTAAAATGAAAAAAGTATTTAATTTAATATAGATGGTGATAGTGCAATGAAAATGTTAGAAGAGAAGGTTTTTAGAGACCCTGTATATGGATATGTTCATGTTTATGATAAGTTAATCTGGGATTTAATTCAAACAAAAGAGGTTCAACGCTTACGCCGTATTAAACAATTAGGTGGAACGTATATGGTTTTCCATACTGCAGAACATAGTCGTTTTTCACACTCTCTAGGTGTTTATGAAATGGCAAGACAAATGATTCGTGCTTTATTTCATCGTGAAATTGAGCTAGATGAAGAAGAACGTTTATTAATTTTGTCTGCTGCTCTACTGCATGATTTAGGACATGGACCTTTTTCGCATTCTTTTGAATCAGTGTTTGAAGTTCGACATGAGGTGTTTACTGAGCGTATTATTATGGAAAATACGGAAGTTAATGCAGTTCTTGAAAATTATCAGCCTGGATTTGCGAAAAAAGTTAGAGATGTTATTAATAAGACTTATCCAAATCCACTCGTTATCAATATCATTTCTAGTCAACTTGATGCAGACCGTTTAGATTATTTATTAAGAGATGCTTATTTTACTGGAGCACCTTATGGAGAGATTGATGTTGATCGTATTTTAAGAACAATGCGAGTGGTTAATAATAAAATTGTCTATAAAGTTTCAGGAATGCATGCGATTGAAGATTATTTAATGAGTCGTTATCAAATGTATTGGCAAGTCTATTTACATTCAACAGGGCGTAGTTTTGATTTAATTATTCAAAATATGCTTTGTCGTGTTCGAGAATTAATTGAATCAGATTATGAATTTAAAAAACCAATTGATGATTTGAGAAATCTATTTTTACAAGCAGAACCATCGATTGAAACGTATTTAAAATTTGATGATTCAACTATTCAGTATTATGCTGCACAATTTACTGAAGAAGATGATGCTATTTTACGTGATTTCGCCGATCGTTTTATGAGTCGTCGATTATTTAAGGAAGTTCACTATATTCCAAGTGAGCAATCGCACGATAAATTAGAAAATATAAAAAATTATATGATTGAATTAGGAATTGACCCAAATTATTATTTACTAACTGACCATAGTATGAAGACGCCTTATGATTATTATGGACACAAAACAAATTGTTTACCAGATTGCATTGAATTACTGATGCGTGATGGTTCAATTCAAGAAATTTCAGAGGTATCAACGATTATTAAAGGAATTATTGCAGTTAAAGCAAAACAAGAACATAAAATCTATTTTCCATTAGATTTAATCGAAAAGTGTGAGAACTGTGATGCAAAGATTAAAATTCTTGAATTATTATATGAAAATGTTCGAGATGAAGGTAGACAGAGATAGAAGTAGAGGCTAAAATATGTTATTTAAAGAAGTAATTGTAGTAGAAGGGCGCGACGATACACGTCGATTAAAAGAGATTTTTCCCGATATAGAGACAATTGAGACAAATGGCTCAGCGATTGATAAACCTACTTTAGAACGCATTAAAATTTTAAATGAGACGCGAGGAGTTATCGTTTTTACTGATCCTGATTTTCCAGGAAATAAAATTAGACAGGCAGTCACTGAGGTTGTTCCTGAATGTAAACATGCTTATTTAAAAAAACAAGATGCAATCGCTAAAAATGGAAGTGGTGTTGGAGTAGAACACGCCTCTAATGAGGCAATCAAAGCAGCGCTTGAAAATTTATTAACTGCAAGTAAAACAATTGTAGAGGAAATTGAAATGCAGTTTTTAATTGAAAATCAACTCATTGGACATGCTAATAGTTCATCTCTTCGTGAGCACCTAAGCGATGTTTTAGGGATTGGATATGTTAATGGGAAACAACTGCAAAAACGTTTAATGATGTTTGGTATTTCGAAGGAACAAGTCATTGAAGCGTTATCTAAAAAGTAAGAGGAGTATTAAATTATGAGAGATATTGCAACAAAGTCTAATACAAAAGAAATTATTGAAAAACACGGTTTTACCTTTAAAAAAAGCTTTGGACAAAACTTTTTAACAGATACCAATATTTTAAATAAAATTGTGAATGCAGCCGATTTAAATGATGAGGTTGGGGTTATCGAAATTGGTCCTGGTATCGGAGCCTTGACAGAATTTATTGCGCGTAAAGCGAAAAAAGTAGTGGCTTATGAAATTGACCCACGATTAATTCCCATCTTAGCAGAAACATTGGCCCCTTATGATAACGTTAAAGTCATTCACCAAGATATTTTAAAGGCAGATGTTGCGTCAATGATCGAAGAAGAATTTAAAGACGTTAAACATATTGCCGTTGTAGCAAATTTACCATACTATATTACAACACCAATTTTAATGGGCTTAATTGAAAAGAAATTACCGATTGATTGGTATGTTACAATGATGCAAAAGGAAGTAGCAGAGCGTTTATCAGCGAATCCTGGTTCAAAAGATTACAATGCTTTATCAATTGCTGTTCAATATTATACGGAAGCTAAAATTGCTTTAAATGTACCGAAAACAGTCTTCATTCCAGCACCAAATGTAGATAGCTCAGTTGTTAAATTAACAAAGCGTGAGCAACCAGCGGTAGCCGTTGAAAATGAAGATTTCTTCTTAGAAATTGTTCATGCAGCATTTAAACAACGTCGTAAAACAATTCAAAATAACTTAAATCAACACTTTAATGACTTAGCGAAGGAAGATGTGACTAAGTTATTAGAAGAGGCGGGAATTGTACCTAGCCGCCGTGGTGAAACTTTAACGATTGAAGAGTTCGGACATTTATCAAACGTATTTTATAAACACATTCACTCACTATAAAAAAATGAGCATCAGACCATTTTTAGGTTTGATGCTCATTTTCTTTATAAAGATTAGGTTTTTGTACCCAAATCATGACTTAGACATATAATAATGTGAGGTGATGATATGAGTGACGTGGTGAAAGTTGGAGACATTGTGGGAAGACGTTCTTATAATTCAGATACCATGTTTAGGATTGAAGAAATTCATGGAGATATAGCCTATTTGAAGGGAATTTTCTTTCGACTAACTGCTGATGCTCCTATTAGTGATTTAGAGATTATTTCGCGAGAAGAGTATCAACGTGCTGAACAAATAGAATTTGATCAATACCGGACGATTTTACCCCCTGTTATGAGTCAAATGCGGAGCTATGATAATGGGGATTTTTATATCAGCGGTCGTATCTTACACATTGATGGAGATGAAGAATATTTACAAAAAAGTATAAAATTATATAAATATGCAAAAGTTTATGCCCAAGCCTTTGCAATACCGGAAAAAGAAATGGGAGTTCGAGTTCCCGAACTTGTTAAAAAATTAAGACCTAATATCGTTGTGATAACAGGCCATGATGCGTTAGAAGATAAAGAACATGAGGAAGACTTGAATTCTTATCGTAGTTCGAAATACTTTGTTGAAACAGTTAATGCTTTACGTGAAATTGAACCTTCTTTGGATTATCTAATCGTTATTGCAGGAGCTTGTCAATCACATTTTGAAGCATTAATCGGCTCAGGAGCAAATTTTGCTTCTTCACCAAAGCGAATTAATATTCATGCGTTAGACCCTGCTATTATTGCATCAACAGTAGCGTTAACTCCTTATGAAGAAGAAGTGGATTTAAGAGAGGCAATTGAAAAAACAATTGCTAAAATAGCAGGTATCGGGGGCTTGCAAACTAAAGGTACTCTCCGCTATGGGATTAGAAAAGTTTAAAAATATTTTATTTTATCATTCTTAATACATAATTTCAAGTCTTTAGCGCATAATAATATTGAAAAAATTTTCTTTTTATGGTATGCTTTATAATGGAAAGGGCGTGATGTTTTTGGCTAATAATATAGTGAATATTCGTCAAGAGTTAAGTGAACAAGTAGGTAAGGAAGTTAAATTAACTGCCTATGAAAGTCGTAACCGTGTGATTGAACACACAGGTGTTTTATCAAGTACGTATCCTTCTATTTTTGTAATTGATTTAGATAATGACCGCGATTCGGTTGATCGTGTTTCTTATAGCTATATTGATATTTTAACTGGATCGGTAGAATTAAAATTTAATTAATATTAAAAAAAAGTAGTCAACATAGTTTACTACTTTTTTTGTATAATAAAATAAATTCCTGTGATAAAATAAAGTCATAACGATTGGAGGAATGGCTATGGTGACAATTAAAGCTCCAGCAAAAATTAACTTAGCACTAGATACGCTTTATAAACGTGAAGATAACTATCATGAAGTTGAGATGGTTATGACAACTGTTGATTTAGCCGACTATATTACAGTCAC
Source organism: Turicibacter sp. HGF1 (assembly GCF_000191865.1). Lineage (NCBI taxonomy): Bacteria > Bacillati > Bacillota > Erysipelotrichia > Erysipelotrichales > Turicibacteraceae > Turicibacter > Turicibacter sp. HGF1. The sequence goes on along the minus strand of NZ_AEXQ01000020.1, from coordinate 9,066 downwards.
TCCCCTTGAAAAAAATGAAATCAAAATCAAATCAAATGAATTCGCAATGCCTTTAAATGAAAAGAATTTAGCTTATCAAGCAGCAAAGTTATTTAAAGAACATTTTAATATAGATAAAGGGGTTGAAATCTATATTAAAAAACGTATTCCTGTTGCTGCGGGATTAGCGGGTGGTAGTAGCAATGCTGCGGCAACCTTAAAAGCATTAAAAGAATTGTGGCAAGTAGATTGTACAATTGATGAGTTAGCAGAACTTGGGGCAAAACTTGGATCTGATGTGCCATTTTGTGTGTACGGCGGAACAGCTTTAGCGACAGGACGTGGAGAAAAAATTCAACAAATTCCATCACCACCAAAATGTTGGGTTATTTTAATTAAACCACGTATTGGGGTTTCAACAAAAGAAGTTTATGAAGCATTAGATGCTAAAAATGTTGAGCATTTAGATATTGAGGGAATGTTAGAGTGCATCAATGAAAAAGATTATCAAGGAATTTGCACAAGACTTGGAAACTCATTGGAATCTGTAACATTTGAACGTTATCCAGTTGTTGCGGAAATTAAGAATAAATTGGTTCAATTTGGGGCTGATGCTGTTTTAATGAGTGGAAGTGGACCAACAGTGTTTGCATTAGTGCGTAAAGAATATAAATTAAGACGTATTATAAATAGTATTAATGGATGTTTCCGTGAACATGAGGTTCATGCTGTTAGATTAATTGGATAGTGATAAAAATTCAAAAAAAGACATTTTATGTAAAATAAAATGTCTTTTTTTCGTTAAGGACACGTTTTTTAAGATGTTTAATGTTACAATAAAAGGGTATTTGTAGGCAAAAGATATGGGTTTTGATGAATGATGCCATTAAATTGTATAAAACTGTAAAAAATGACGTAGAACACAAAAAGAACATAAAAGTGCTTACAATACATGGTATAGTTATCTCGGAGAAAGTAATGACGATTAGGAGGATGAGAGAAATGAATATTACGGATGTAAGAATTCGCAAAGTAGAAACAGACAACAGAATGAAAGCTATCGCATCAATTACTTTAGACGATTGTTTCGTCATTCATGATTTACGAGTGATCCAAGGGGATGAACACTTGTTTGTGGCGATGCCAAGTCGTAAAACATCAACGGGGGAATTTAAGGATATTGCACATCCAATCAACCACGAAACACGTCAAGAATTAGAGCAATTCGTTATTAAAGCTTATGAAGCTACAGAATAATTTCTGTATAAGTGAAAATTAGGGGAGTTTTATTAAGCAAGATACTACTCAATAATTTATTATTGATGAATATTTATATAATTAAACTTCACGAAAAAGCATCAAAAAGCCCATAAATCTTAACATAGATTTATGGGCTTTTGTCGTCAGTTGGATATAAATTAAAACACGCACAAAACACGAAATATGTTATACTAGGAGTATTGAAAATAAATCATTGGAGGGATCATTTTATGAATAAATATGCGGTTGTTTTAGCAGCAGGAAAAGGGACGCGTATGAAGTCGAGTTTACATAAAGTTTTACATCCTGTATTAGGAAAATCAATGGTCGATCATGCAGTTACTAATTTACAAAAAATTGGTGTTGAAAAAATTGTTACCGTTATTGGTTATGAAGCAGATTCAGTACGTGCTGAATTAAAAGATCGTGTTGAGTATGCGATGCAAACTGAACAATTAGGAACAGGTCATGCTGTAATGATGACAAAAGATCAACTAGAAGGATTAGAAGGTGTAACAATTGTAACGTATGGGGACGTTCCATTGTTAACGGAACAAACGATTGCTAACTTATTTGATTATCATCAACAACAAGAAGCAGCTATTACTATTTTAACTGCTAAAGCTGAAGATCCAACAGGATATGGACGTATTATTCGTGATGAAGCAGGAAATGTTTTACGAATTGTTGAGCAAAAAGATGCAAATGCAGAGGAGTTATTAGTTCAAGAAATTAATACTGGTGTTTGCTGTTATGATAATAAAGTATTATTTGAAGCTTTAACTAAAATTACAAATAATAACTCTCAAGGTGAGTATTATTTAACGGATTTAGTTGGAATTATTCGTGACATGGGATTAAAAGTTGTTGCTTATGTAAATGAAGATTTTGAAGAAACGTTAGGTGTAAATGATCGTGTTCAATTAGCGTATGCAGAAAAAGTACTTCGTAAACGAATCAATGAACAACATATGCGTAACGGTGTTTCAATTATTGATCCAGAAGCGACTTATATTGGCACTGATGTTGTGATTGGACAAGATGTTGTGATTTATCCAGGAACAATTATCTCTGGAAATACAGTAATTGGTGCTAATACAGTAATCGGTGCAAATTCACAAATTATTAATTCAAAAATTGGGGAAAATACAACTGTGAATGCTTCTGTTATTTCAGATTCTGTTATCGGTGATCATACAACAGTAGGACCATTTGCTCACATTCGTATGCATGCTGAGATTGGTAATCAAGCACGTATCGGTAATTTCGTAGAAATTAAGAAATCTGTGTTTAAAGATGGAGCAAAATCGGCACACTTAAGTTATATTGGTGATGCAGAACTTGGTGAGAATGTCAATATGGGTTGCGGATCAATTACTGTAAACTATGATGGTAAAAACAAACATAAAACAGTGATTGGTGCAAATACAATGGTTGGATGTAACGTAAACTTAGTAGCACCTGTTACGATTGAACCAAATGCTTATTTAGCAGCTGGATCAACAATTAATCAGGATGTACCTGCAGATGGATTTGCAATTGCTCGTCCAAAACAAGTAACAAAAGAAGGTTACGCTAACAAAATTCGTCAGAAACTGTAATAAATTTCGTTTTTTTACCAATAAGGCATGAAACATCCGTCGAAATAATTGAAAAAAAACGATAAATTGTGTAAAATACTGTCTGAAGTGTGTTTATTCTAGGAGGTTAAATCATCATGGCAGAAATTAATCGTAAGAAGTTTAAAATTTTTAGTTTGAATGCTAATCGTGAGTTAGCACAAGAAATTGCAGACCGCATCGGTGTTCCATTATCAGACTGTACTTCAAATCGCTTCGCTGATGGAGAGGTTCAAGTCAATATTAATGAAACTGTTCGTGGGCATCATTGTTTTGTTGTTCAGCCAACACATGCGCCTGTTAACGAGAATTTAATGGAACTTTTAGTAATGATTGATGCGTTAAAACGTGCGTCAGCAAAAACTATCAACGTTATCATGCCTTATTACGGATATTCACGACAAGACCGTAAAGCTAAAGCTCGTCAACCAATTACAGCAAAATTAGTTGCTAACTTAATTGAGGCAGCTGGTGCAACTCGCGTTATGACGATGGACTTACATGCAACTCAAATTCAAGGATTCTTCGATATCCCAATTGATGATTTCCGTGCAATGCCAATCATTGCGAAGTATTTTATTGATAAAAAATTAGAAGATATTGTAGTTGTATCACCTGACCATGGTGGAGCAACTCGTGCTCGTACATTAGCTGAATATTTAAATGCACCAATCGCTATCATTGATAAACGTCGTCCAAAACCAAACGTAGCGGAAGTAATGGGCTTAATTGGTGAAGTAGATGGAAAACATGCTATCATCATTGATGACATGATCGATACTGCTGGAACAATCCAAATTGCAGCAAATGCTTTAAAAGAACGTGGAGCGTTATCTGTTTACGCAGCATGTACACACCCAATTCTGTCAGGGCCAGCTGTTGAGCGTATTGAAAACTCAGCTATCAAAGAATTAGTGACGACAAATACTATTAATCTGCCAAAAGAAAAACAAAGTCCTAAAATTACTCAATTATCAGTGGGTGAATTATTAGCCGAAGGTATTTTACATATCTTAAACGATGAGCCGGTATCAGACTTATTCGTTTATAACCGTGATTTATACAATTTCTAGTATTAAAGTAAAAAAGATATATTTTTCTTATAAAGGTTCAAACTATAGGAAGCTTTGATGTTTTATTTGAAATAATTGTAATATATTGAAAGTGATTGAAATACTAGGAAGAAATATTGGTAAATCATATGCGATTACTGTAAAATAGATATGTTATTTAAACTTTAGAGGTGAAGAAAATGAAATTGTTTGTAGGTCTCGGAAATCCGGGTTCAAAATACGAAAGAACGCGTCATAATGCTGGTTTTATGGTAATTGATGCATTAAGTAAAGAGTGGAATATTGAGTTAACTGATGAGAAAAAATTCAAAGGTCAGATTGGACGAGGAGTTGTAAAAGGTGAAAAGGTTATTTTATTAAAACCAACGACTTTTATGAACTTATCTGGAGAATCGGTACGTGCCGTCATGGATTTTTATGATATTGATATCGAAGATTTAGTGGTTATTTATGATGATTTAGATTTACCCCATGGAAAAATCCGCTTACGTTTAAAAGGTAGTGCAGGTGGTCATAACGGAATTAAATCGTTAATTGCTCACGTTAAAACTCAGGAGTTTAAACGTATTCGTGTAGGAATCGATCGCCATCCTAAAATTCCTGTTGTAGATTACGTGCTTGGCAAATTTACTGAAGATGAGTTAGCTCTTGTGAATCAAGCAATCGATTTAGCAGTTGGGGCTTGTACATTAGCATTAACTGATTCATTTAATAAAGTAATGACTGAATACAGTAAGTAATAGTGTTATTGATGGGAAAGTGGGTGTTAAAAATGAATGTTATGAATGATTACTTGTTAAAGTCAAACGAATTAGATTCGCTGATGAAGACACTTGAAGGGGAACAAAGAAATATTTTATTAAGTGGTGTGACATCATCATTTTATGGTCCGTTGTTACAAATGATTTATGAAAAACAACAACGTCCTGTTGTTATTTTAATGCAAAATTTATATCATGCTCAACGATTATATGATCAGTTATCAAATTTGATGGACGAGGGTTCAGTCCGTCTTTTTCCTATGGATGAATTTATTACAGCCGAGATGTTAGCTTCAAGTTCTGAACTTAGAATAGAACGTATGAATACGTTAGCTTCTATTCTTGAGAATGAAGTGAAGATTGTGATTACCCATGTAGCGGGAGCCACGCGCTTTTTAACGCCAAAATCAATATTTGAACAAGCAGAAATTATTCTAGAGTGTGGTCATGAATATGAATTAGATAAATTAAAGCGTAAATTAGTTGAGCTTGGTTATAATTCAGTACGTGCTGTTGAGAGGATGGGAGAGTTCAGTGTTCGTGGCGGAATCATAGATATTTTCCCGATGACTGAGGAAAATCCAATTCGTATTGAATTCTTTGATGATGAAGTGGATTCTATCCGTTATTTTTCAACTGAAACACAGCGTTCAATTCATCAAATTCAAAAAATTTCGATTCCGCCAACATATGAATTGGTATACTCAGATAAACAAGTAGAGGTATTTGAAGCACAGATTAAATCTCGTTTAAGTAAAACATTAAAATTATTAGATATTGAGACGCAAGATCAATTGCGTGAGAAGGTATTTAATGATATTGAGAATATTAAAAATCATAATAATCTCGAAATCATGCACAAATACATTTCATTACTTTATGAAAATCCAGATACCTTATTGTCGTATTTTACGAATCCATTGGTGATTTATATTGATTATAACCGCATTATTGAGAACCAAAATCATATGAATGAAGATGCACTTTCTTGGCAAGAAGGCGCAATTATTAATGGTAAAACAGTTGTTGATTTAAATTTATATCGCCCGATTACAGAAATTGAAGCTTCAACACAGTTATATCTACTTGAGCATACAAGCCAATTACAAGATGTTAAATTGACGGATACAGTCAAGATTTTAACAAAGAGTGTTTCAGAGTTTCATGGACAGTTGGAGTTTTTTGCTAAAGAGTGTAAACGATTAAAAGAGAATAAGAGTACTGTGTTTATTGCGGTATCAAGTGTAGAGAGTCGTAATAAATTGGCTAATTATCTAGAGGAATCAGGAATTATGGTTGCTATTCCAACTCAGCCTGATGAGGTTAGGGAAGGATCGATTCATATTATTTATGAGCCTCTTCCTCTTGGATTTGAATTGATTGACTCTAATATTGTCGTTTATACCGATTATGAAATTAATACTAAGCGTAAAAAGCAACCAACTTATAAAAGTTCATTTAAAGAAGGCAAGAAAATTAAAGATTTTAATGAACTTAAAATCGGTGATTATGTGGTTCATGTTCAACACGGAATCGGACAATATATTGGAATCGAGACGCTTGAAAGTAATGGAGCTAGAAAAGATTTCTTAATGATTGCTTATCGTGGAGATGATAAATTATACGTTCCTATCGATAAAATTCAGATGGTTCAAAAATATGTTGGTTCTGAAGGAGCAAAACCAAAGATTAATAAACTGGGAACATCTGAATGGGAAAAAACGAAAGCTAAAGTTAAGAAAACAGTAAAAGATATTGCAGACAAATTGATTAAAATTTATGCCCAACGTGAACATTTACCAGGATATGCTTTTTCAAAAGATACTATCGAACAACATGCATTTGAAAATGCATTTCCTTATGTTGAAACAGAAGATCAATTAAAGGCTGTTGCTGAAATTAAAGAAGATATGGAGCAACCTCATCCAATGGATAGATTATTAATTGGAGATGTTGGATATGGAAAAACTGAGGTAGCTATGCGTGCTGCATTTAAAGCCGTTATGGATGGGAAACAAGTTGCGTATTTAGCACCAACTACTATTTTAACAAAACAACACTATGAGTCATTTGTTTCTAGATTTAAGGATTTTCCGGTTAAAATTGGTCTATTAAACCGCTATGTCTCACTAAAAGAACAACAAGAATTGCTAACAAATATAAAAAGTGGTAAAATAGATATCGTTGTCGGAACTCATCGATTATTATCGAAAGATGTAAAATTCAAAGATTTAGGTCTTTTAATTATTGATGAGGAACAACGATTTGGAGTTGAACATAAAGAGAAAATCAAAGAGTTTAAAACTGAAGTTGACGTCTTAACGCTTACTGCAACGCCGATTCCAAGGACATTACAAATGTCGATGATTGGAATTAGAAGTTTATCGCTTATTGAAACCCCACCAATGAATCGCTATCCAGTGCAAACTTATGTACTTGAAGAACATGATGGGGTGATTCGTGATGCAATCGAACGTGAATTAGCTAGGGATGGACAAGTTTTTTATTTATATAACAGGGTTTCAGATATAGAAAAGCGTGCGGCACGAATTAAAAAATTAGTTCCGGATGCAATTGTTGAATATGCTCATGGCCAAATGAGTAAAGAGCAACTCGAACAAACGATGGCTGATTTTGAGGATAAAAAATTCAACGTTCTAGTCTGTACAACAATTATCGAAACAGGGATTGATATACCAAATGCTAATACTCTGATCATATCAGACTCTTATCGACTGGGGTTATCGCAACTTTATCAGTTACGAGGACGAGTGGGCCGAAGCGATCGTATTGCATATGCCTATTGCATGTATCCAAAGAATAAAGTATTAACAGAAAATGCTGAAAAAAGGTTACAAACCATTAAGGAATTTACTGAACTTGGTTCAGGATTTAAAATTGCAATGCGAGATTTAGCAATACGAGGTGCTGGAGATATGCTAGGAGCACAACAATATGGATTCATTGATACAGTTGGGTTAGATTTATACACTCAATTGTTAAGTGAAGCAGTTGTGCACGCAAGAGAAGGTAGCAACTTTGAAGTCGCTTCTTTTGAAATGCCAAAATTAGAATTTGACTTTCCAACGAAAGTTGACGCTTACATACCAGACTTTTACATTAGTGATGAATCAACTAAGATTGAGATTTATCAAAAAATTAAAAATATTAAAACCCAAACTGAATATGATGACATCATCGATGAGTTAATTGATCGCTTTGGTGATTTCCCAGATGATGTGAAATATTTAATTGATTTAACATTTTTAAAAAATTTAACTGAACCTTATCTTGTGAAAACAAAATCGACTAAAAATACGATAGAATTCATATTAAAGGAAGAAATTACACAAGATATTGATGGACAGAAATTATTTGAGGCTGTTCATCAAATTGGTTCTATGATTCGTTTAGCGTATAAAGAGAATAAAATAAATATTATTTTTGATTTACCAGTTGTAAAAAGACTTCAATGGTTTGAATACGCTTTGCAACTATTTACAAATTTCGAAAGATTCAAAAAAGATGTAAAAAAGGTATAATTTATTAAAAAAATAAAAACTAATGTTAGATAATTTGAAAGTGAGGTTTTGAGAAAGATGAAAGCAACAGGAGTTGTTCGTCGTATTGACGACTTAGGTCGTGTCGTAATCCCAAAAGAAATCCGTAGAACTATGCGTATTCGCGAAGGGGATTCATTAGAAATTTTCGTTAATCAATCAGGTGAAGTAGTATTAAAAAAATACTCTCCAATTGCTGATATTTCAGCTTTTGCACAACAATATGCAGATGCTATGCAAGCATCAACTAAAAAAGGTATTTTAATTGTAGATCGTGAAGATATTATTGCGGCTGCAGGGGACATCAAAAAACAATACTTAAATCGTCGTGTTAGCCGTCCATTAAGTGACATGATTGAAAATCGTACTTCTAAAATTGCTGAAGGTAAAGAAGTATTAGAAATCGTTGATGGTGAAACAACTGAACGTTCATTTGTTATGATTCCAATCATTTCTAATGGAGATAGCTTAGGAGCTGTTATCTTAGTTGGAACTGAAGAAGATGAATTAGTGAATGAACTAGACATCAATAGCGTTAAAATTGCTACAGCATTCTTAGGTAAATACCTAGAAGGTTAATAGGTTAGGGACTTATCCACAATCATGGATAAGTTCCTTTTTTTATACTAATAACTTTTCAATTTCAATTGATGTCAGACAAAAAAACTTAATTTGAGATAAGATTTTCTTACTTGGAAAAATTTTAATGCTATCCTGGCGAAGGAACATATAATGAATTTTCTGTGTAAAACTTATCCACAATTGAAGAATACAAGATTCATAAAAAAAGAGAACCATCTTTTTTGAAGGTTCT
>NZ_AEXQ01000021.1:0-20743 GCF_000191865.1 Turicibacter sp. HGF1 | reverse complement strand
AACTCTGGGCCTAATAAGGATGCAGAATTAGTTAAGAAGGCGTTCAGTACAGTCCAAACTAACCTAAGTCAAATCAAGATTTTCCACACGGATCGAGGTAACGAATTTAGGAATAAAATCATTGATGAGATTTTAGAGGTATTTGAAATTGAACGCTCTTTAAGTATGAAGGGATGTCCCTATGACAACGCTGTTGCAGAAGCGACCTATAAAGTAATCAAAACAGAATTTGTAAACCATCAGATATTTGAAACCCAAGAACAACTAGGTTATGAATTTGCCGACTACGTTAACTGGTATAACAATCATAGGATCCACTCTTCACTGGGATATTTATCCCCAGTTGAATATCGTCAAAATACCCTTAAAAAAGTTGTTTAGTTTAGTGTTGACAATCCAAACTATCCAAAATTGATTGTAAGTGTAGAGTACCTTCTTTAGATAATAATGAACTTTTTTCTATTTGATTAATCTCATCATTATAAATTCCAGTAATCCAATCACCATTTTCCATAATCCATACCTCTCTGTATATAATACTTCCTATTCTACTTGATTCTAGACGAAATATATATTTTGAATTGTTTGTTGGTAAATCAATATTATCTATAGGGTTTGATCCTAATAATACTGAAATAAAATCCTCTATAATTACCTCTCCCTCTATATCTTCATCTCTAATAGAATATAGTCGATAATTCGTTGGATATGTTTCATCGAAAATGCTCACTCTTAACTCCCTATATTTACAGTCTTTCAATTCTATTAAGATTAGGCTACCAATCAAAAATATTAATATTATCGATAGTAGAATTATTTTATTTCTCATTCAAAAATCCTTTCAGGAATACTGTTTGGGTCTTATCTTACATCAGGGATATTCTCTAGACCTTGTTTTACATCAGGGATATTCTCTAGACCTTGTTTTACGTCAGGGATATTCTCTAGGCCCTTTGTTATAGTTAAAGTATTTCCCAGAAATAGACTTACTATCATAATATTTATAATCAAGCTAGTAGATAATGTTTTATTCATATTCTCCTTCCCCTCCTTTTCCTATTCCTATACTATACCTTTCTTCTATTTTTCACCATATTGTTAACTTAACAAAAATGAGTTCATTTTTGTTAAGTCTTTGTTATGTATTGTTCAATGTAATCTGATAACTCAATTTCTCTCCGTACTAATAAACGATAAATTTCAATTTTACATTCATTTATTAATTCTTTTTTTTGTATACGCTCAGATATAGTATCAATCTCTTTTAATAAATTCTCAATAGCTGTAATATCCTTTTGCTTAGCATAAAGGTTAATTAATTTCTTAATAATGGTTTTTTTATTATATAAACTACTTTCTTTCAATAATAAAATTTTACACTCTTCATAGTATATATGTACTTTATTATATTCTCCTAAACAATAGTAAATATCACCTAATAAAAATTTCATCAATGCTTTATCTAGCTCAGTATCACAATATTTAATTCCTAAATTTAATATTCTAATAGCATCTTGATAAGCTCCTTGTTCTTTAAGATTACATCCTAAATTGTGATAAGCATTTTTAAGAAATGGCTTATAGGTTTCCTGTTTTATAAAATCTTCTAAAATCTTTATAGCCTCAGAAAACTTCCCCTCTTTTTTCAAAAGAAGTTCTTTTAATAATATAGAAGCTCCTAATATCCTTATTTCTGTACATTCATCTAGAATATTATCAATGTAGAAATAACTTTGATTTAAATTCTCCAAAAAATAATTTACTTTTGCTAAATCATATTTATTTTTAAATTCTAGTAATTTATCCCTATTTCCAATATGCAATAACGATAATTCTAAATTTAATAATGATTCATAATAAGAGCCACATTTTTGATAATTCATTCCTATCTCTCTATAATAAATTGCTTTTTTATAACTATCACTTTCTGATTTATAGATACAATTGATAAAATACTGATTTGATTTATCATATTTTTGTTCTTGTTGATAATAGTAAGCCAATTTTTCATCTATATTATTTAAATAATATTCAAATCCATACTTTATACATATATTCTTATACATTGAATAATTAGATAATCCAACTTCAAGTATATTATTTTCCTTAATCCAATATAAAGCTTCTTCTTCCTCCGTCATTATAAATTTGTCTAATGAATAAAGTTTTTCAATTTCACCCTGTGTTAATAGGAATAAGGCATTATAAATTTGCTTTATTGTTTCTGTAGGAGCTTCACGGACTCCTTTTTCAATCATACTTATATACGAAGCACTAAATCCATAACTTTCAAAATGAATTTGTTTAATATTATACTCCTTCCGACATTGTTTAAGTTTTTCGCCCACTTTTGAAAACATTTTACCACCTAATTTTACTCTCTTTATTTATACTAATATTTTACAAAAAAATACAATTATAAACAATGAATATCCTCAGGCTTTCTTTTTACATAATTGTTATAATAAATTACTAATGCTCCTTGAACTAATCAAGGTTTAATAAACAAAAAAGGGAGGGACCTAAATAGCCCACCGCCCCGATAAACAACCAATATAATGCTTTTTATATCGAATTCAATTTAACTTTTTATCCAATTAAATATAAATAAGTATCAAAACTTCTATCTACTGCTTGTGCAATAAATTCAACAAAATCATCCGTATTACCAGTCGTACTCGCTTTTTCTAATGCACTCATATAATCTACACGGTCAGTATTTCTAATAACAGTTAGTGGATATCCATTTCTTAGTAGAATTAAATTCATTAATAATCTCGCTGATCTGCCGTTTCCATCTATAAAAGGATGGATATAAACATATTTAAAATGGAATAATGCTGCTAATTTTACGGGATGCATTGTTTCTTTATTTTCATCATACCAATCTAATAGCTCTCTCATTTTATCTTCTACAAGAAAATATTCTGGTGGTCGATGCATACTACCACTGATTAATACATTTGCTTTTCGATAAACACCAGCATTTGAATTATCAATGCTCTTTAAAATAATATGATGAAGATCTCGAATGACTCTTTCTGATAAATCAAACTCTTTACTAACGACATCTTGTATATAATCAATAGCTTCTTTATGGTTTAAAACTTCGAGATGTTCTCTTAAACTTTTGCCTCCACCTATTGTTAGACCATCTTCTAAGATTACTTTTGTTTCAGTAATCGTTAATGTATTTCCTTCAATGGCATTTGAATTATAGGTAAATTCAACATCAAAATATTTCTTTAAATTCGTTAGAACCTCTCTACTTAAAGGACGATTATTATCTAACAATTGTTTCTTTTCATCTAATAACGTAAACATAAAAACTCTCCTCTCTTTATAAATTCATTTATTCTATTATGGACTGTTAAAGTCATTTATTCCAATGATCTAATATCCCTGTCTAACATTAATTACTTTAAATAGCAATACTAAGACTATTATATCATAAATGTGACTATCTACTTATCATATAAAAGACTATTTACTATCCTATTCGATAGATATCTGGACGTGGATACTAACCGGAACGCCCCATCTCCACCATAAAATTCTCGTACGTAATATTTACAAAGAAAAACCATATCTAAGAACAGAAGCTGATTCTGAGTTTAGATATGGTTTTTTATTTATTATCAATGGTTTCAAGCATTTTTATAAAATATTTCATTGATATAAGATCCTAATATAAAATGTAAACTTATGAGCACAATTACTATTAAAATTAGCAAAAAAAGAGCTAAGCGATTTTAATCATCACTTAGCCCTTTATAAATATCCTTTTTCTTTGAAGAAACATGTGGAATTAGGTTGCTTAGCCTACTTTTCGAGTAAAGATGAGGAAACTTCATATTTACGAATAATCTCACATCTTCGTTTACCATTTAGGTAAAGTTTAACTAATTGATTTTTAAATTCATCAGTATATGCTCAGCAAGGTCTACGAGTTTTAGTTCGGATCATGTAAGCAATATTATTAATTACTTACTTTCAAAACCTATTGCTTGAAGTGGACCGTTCAAAATAATTGTAGTTAAAGTCTTTGCCATGTATTTAGTTGAATACATCTGTTCAGATTCGACCCACCAAATAATCATTCCCAATAAAGCAGATGTAGTAAATTGAGCAATGAATTCAGAATCTATTTGCCCTTTACTATTAACAGTTGAAAATTCTGATTTGAATTTACTTTTTATAAGCTCATGTAATTTCTTTTTAATTTCTATTACTCCATAATTACCTAAAATCGCTTTATAGAAACTAATATTGTTGTTAACACTTTCAAAAATTAGTATGAGCATATTCTGTAGTTTTTCTGAATCAACAGAATTGTCTATGATATATGATGTTGGTTTTATTAAATCACTAAGTTCATGAAATACTTCTTCAGTGATTTTATCTAGCAAATCATATTTATCTAGAAAATGAAGGTAGAAAGTAGCTCGATTAATTAGAGCTTGATTAGCAATGTTTTGTATTGTTATTTTTGAAAATTCTTTTGTTTGAATAAGAGATAATAAAGCTTCTTTTATCATCTTTTGAGTTCGTATAATTCGCAAATCTTGATTACTAGACAAATTTCATCACTCCGTATTGTTAATATATACATAATAGACAAAAACTATAACAACTGTCAAATATTCGATAGATCATTAAAAAGTGTTTATTGAATTAATTTGTTTAAAATCTATAATAGCGTTATAACCAACTTAAAGGAGAGATTATTATGACAGTAAAATTAGCAATTATTTATTATAGTTCAAAAGGAACAAACTATAAAATGGCACAATGGGCTTCAACAACAGCAAAAGAGTTCGGAGCTGAAGTAAGATTGGTAAGAGTACAAGAACTTGCTCCACAGGCAGTTATTGATGCGAATCCACTTTGGAAAAATCATTTAGAAGAAACTAAACATATTCCATTAGCAACGCATGAAGATATAGCATGGGCAGATGCTATTATATTTTCATCGCCTGTTAGATTTGGTTCAATTGCTGCACAATTAAAGCAATTTTTAGATACTTCAGGTCCAGTTTGGTTACAAGGAAAAACTGTTAATAAAGTTGTTACTGCCATGACATCAGGACAAAACACGCATGGTGGTCAAGAAGCTGCTATTCTTTCTTTATACACACCTATGTTCCATTGGGGAGCATTAGTTGTTACTCCAGGATATACAGATCCCTCAATTAATTTAGCAGGTGGAAACCCTTATGGAACAAGTGTAACAATTAATCCGCAAACAGGAGAAATGTTAGGAGATGTTTTTGCAGCTGTACAACATCAAACAAAACGTGTATTAGAAATTACAGAACAATTAAAAAAGTAAAATACTATATTCTATGTTAAAAAAGTTCACATTCATGTGAACTTTTTTAGTTATTTTTTAATTTATGTATTTGAATTGAGTGTTCTGACCAAAGAGTTACAGGTACTAAGGACTCTACTAGCTCTTTTCCATGATTAGTTAAAGAGTATTCAACTCTAAGTGGAACTTCATTGTATTGTACTCTACTGACAACTTCAGCTTCCATTAATTCTTTCAAACTTTTAATCCACCTGCTTCAACTAAATGAATTACTCACGATCTAATCCTTCTAGTTGTTCTTTAATCATTTCATAAGCATCATTAAGTGATATGCTTTGACATATTTGATAAAGGAATTTAGACTCCTTTACCATTTTAATCGATACGATATTAATACATTTTGCGACATTCGACATGTATATTCCCTCCTGAGCAACTATTAATATACTATAAGTATTATTAGAGGCATTAATGTCTCTACACAGGGGAGAATTTTCGAAGTATTATTTGTTCTTTTTCTTGTGGTGTTTGCACTATATGGCTACGTATTCATTCTTCAATAATGGGAATTTACAAATTTTATTAGTTCAGATAAAACAAGCACTATAAAAACACGGCACTGACATCATAAAATGATATTTGCTATGCTCTACCGAATCATAAGAAAGAACGCATTTTTACCCTCTCGATATACAATTTTTGGTTAATTAACCTTATTGTAAACTTATTTTAGATTTTCTCCATTTGTTCTTATTACTTCTTTATACCAATTAAAGCTTTTCTTCTTGTATCTATTAAAACTTCCTTCGCCATTGTCATTTCTATCAACATAAATAAAGCCATAACGTTTTCTCATTTCTCCAGTTGAATTACTTACTATATCAATTGGTCCCCATGAAGTGTAACCCATCACTTCAACTCCGTCAGCGATTGCCTCTCTTACCTGAACTAGATGGTCATTTAAATATTTTATTCGATAGTCATCAATGACTGTAAAATCTCCATTTTCGCCTTTTACTAATTCATCCTTTGCACCTAGCCCATTTTCTACAATAAATAGTGGCAGTTGATATCTATCATATAATAGATTCAAAGTGTATCTAAGCCCTTCTGGATCTTTTTGCCAACCCCATTCAGTTTCCTCTAGATAAGGATTTTTAACTGCACTCAAAATATTTCCTTTAGCTTGTATATTAAGCTCTTCATCGGCTGTTGCACAATAACTCATATAATAACTAAATGAAACAAAATCAACCGTATTCTTTAATATTTCCTTATCCTCATTTGTGATGTTTAATTTAATGTCATTCTCCATGAAATAACGATTCATATAGCTTGGATATTTTCCTCTTACGTGAACATCTGCAAAAAATAACGACTCTCTATCTTTACGTATCATCTCTAACATATCTTTCGGATTAGGAGTTAATGGATACATTGGACCACCTTCTATCATACAACCAATCATTGCTTGCGGCATTATTTCATGCCCAATTTTAACAGCTAAAGCACTAGCAGTTAGTTGATGATGAATCGCTTGATAAAGAACACTTTTATTAATTTCTTCTGGTTTACCTTGAATTCCAGCACCATTAAAGGGTGCATGAAGTACCACATTTATTTCATTAAATGTTAACCAATACTTAACTTTATCTTTGTATCTTTTAAACACTACGCTAGCGTATCGTTCAAAAAATTTTATTAGCTTGCGATTGCTCCATCCTCCGTAGTCAATAACCAATCCCAATGGCAGTTCATAATGAGACAATGTAACTATAGGTTCAATATTATATTTCTTCATTTCATCAAATAAATCATCATAATATTTTAACCCTTTTTCGTTCGGTTCAATCTCGTCTCCATTAGGAAATATTCTCGACCATGCGATTGAAATTCTTAAAACTTTAAATCCCATTTCTCCAAATAACTTAATATCCTCTTTATATCGATGATAAAAATCAATTGCATCTTTTTTTAAGTATTTTTCTCTAGGAGGAATAGAAACTTCACCGAATACTCCATCAGGTAATGCATCGGCTGTCGTCCATCCTTTTCCATCTTCCAACGCTGCCCCCTCTATTTGATTTGCGGCTGTTGCGCCACCCCATAAAAAGTTTTCTGGAAATTCTTTTCTTACTGTATTATTCATAATAATTCTCCTTCGCCTATTATATCGTAGTTATGCTTATAATCGTTTCTTTTTCTTTTACAGTTCCGGACATAATTTTTTTAATTTCCTTATAACTGTCTACGTTTACAATAAGAATTGGTGTCACAACTTCATACCCTTCTTCTTTAATTTTATCGATTTCAAACTCAATCATGAGATCTCCTAATGCTACTCTATCTCCTTCACTTACATGAGATGTAAAGTATTTCCCTTGTAATTTTACTGTATCGATTCCAATGTGAATTAATATCTCAGCACCCTGGTCTGACCTTAATCCAATCGCATGTTTTGTTGGAAATATTGCTGTTACAACTCCATTGACCGGCGAGAATACTTTACCTTCCATCGGTTCAATTGCAACTCCCTTTCCAAGCATTTCCCCAGCGAAGGCCGGATCCATTATTTCTTTTAAATCAATTACGTTCCCCATCATTGGACTTTTTATTACTTCATTCAGTATCTTATTTTCAACAGATTTTTGGCTTTTTGAGACTTCACTAATAGTATTTGTCTCTTCTTCATTGGACGAAATATCTTCAAATCCCCAGAACCATAGCCCAACAAAAGTCACAACAAATGCGATTACCATTGAAATACAAGCATTAATTAAGTTAGTCCAATCATTTGGTCCTATGAAAGCAGGGAGCGATAACAATCCCGGGGAACTAAATGCAAATCCTCTTACTCCAGTAATACCAGCATAAAAACCTCCTACAGCTCCACCAATCATAACGACATAAAGTGCTCTCTTAATTTTCATCGTGACTCCAAAAAGTGCTGGTTCAGTAACACCTAATATAGCTGTAACACCAGATGAAAAAGCCACTTGCTTTAATTCTTTATTTTTTGTTTTTAATGCTACACAAAGTGCTGCAGCTCCTTGAGCCATATTACTAGATAAGTTCCCTGGTCCTGCAATTGTCTCATATCCAATCGTAGCATACCCTTGTATCATAAATGGTACTAAACCATAATGCATTCCCGTCATAAGCATTAATGGGAATATAGCACCTACTATTGTAGGAACTAGCCATCCTACATGTATATTAAGTATATCTAAACCTATTGACATAGCTGTTCCAGCTAGAAAACCTATTGGTCCAAGTACAATAAATGCAAGTGGTGCAACAATTAATAGGCATAGTAGTGGTTTAAAGAAAAACTTAAATATTTTTGGTATGACTTTATCTAAAAATCTCTCTACGTACGATAAAACCCAAACAATCAAAATAATTGGGATGACACTCGAAGAATATGTTGCAAGTATAACTGGAATTCTAAAAATGATGAAAAATGAATATTAAAGGCATCAGTAATTAAAGATGTATATGATGGATGTATCATTGCTCCAGCAATGGATACAGCAATAAATTGATTGCATTTAAATTTTATTGCAGCAGTATATGCAAGCATAACTGGCAGGAAATATAATGGCGCATCTGCTATAAGTTCAAGAAAATAATAGGTTGTTCCTTCTGTATCAACTCCCAATAATACTGCAATTGCTAATACTGAATTTAATAATCCTGCACCTATAATGGCAGGCAAAATCGGCGTGAATACTCCTGATATTATATCTAGAAGCCTTTCTACTAATCCTCCTTTTTTCTTTTTTTCATCATTGTTACTTGAAGTTATATTCACCTTACTCATTAAAGCTTCATATGCTTTTGGAACCTCATTTCCTATGATTAACTGAAATTGACTATCCTGGTTAACCACCCCTAAGATTCCTTTTGTTTTCTTTAAAGCATCTTCATTTATTTTAGAACAATCATTTAAATTAAATCTTAATCTTGTGGCACAATTCGTTAAATTGATTATATTTTTTTCTCCACCTATATTTTTCAAAATTTCTTGTGCAAGCTTTTGAAAATCCATATTTCCCCTTATCCTCTCTTCATTAGTTAGTTAATTAGTTTATTTATTTAAAGATTGAGATACTTTCTAAAAATTTTTTTAAGTTAATAACATCCCAAGGTAAATGTTCTGCAATTCCAAGCCCCACGATTTCAGTTTTTTTAGAAATATCTATGAATAAACGACTTAATTGATCAAAAGTCATTTCACCCTGTGGCGCATTTACAACTGTTCCATCTGGATTTGCAAATAAAAGAGAACGAAATAATTTTGGATCAAGAACATCTAAATCAAGGTGAACTGCTACATGCTTTATTTGATTTCTCTCAATCCACTCCAATACCAAATCGCTATTTCGAGCTAACTCTTTTGAGCTCGCACTGCGTAATTGTAAGCGTTCAACAATATCTGCTTCTTGTCTAGTCATCTCATTTAATCCTCCATACATCACTAAATCTGGATTCAAAGGAACTTCAACTTCGGCGGCAAATTGAGCATCCCCCTCACCTAACAAATTCCCAAGTACCATTGCATGTGCATGAGCAAACATTTTTGGTGTGGACACATCTGGATGTGCGTCAAGCCATAAAACTCCTAGTTTACCATCATATTTTTTATTGAGATAGGTAAATGGAGCTTGTGATACTAAACAGTCACCCCCAAACACAATCACCTTGTCTGGTTGATGTTCCTCAATAATATTTTGTGCTGATCGCAATTGCTGTAATAAGACTGATCGCGCAACAACACCATCTTCTTTTTCTAATTTCATTCCAGTATAAGACTCCACTGGTACCTCAACCACCAAATCATTCTTTTCATTTGGAGCTAACCACGTTAAAAGTTGTGCACCTAACAAATAATTGGGATTATTTCCACCTTGCCACTGAGGCATAAGTAATCGTAAAGTATTTGACATTTCAAATTTTCCTCCCTTTTATTTTTCTCACTAATTATGTTGCTTTACGCTATTATCATATCTCCGCTATTATACGCTTTCAATAAGGTCTCTGTTTTTTAGCGTGAAACAAATTTTTAAATGAAATATTCGCACAAAAGAAATCAAAAAAATCCAAGCTTCACGCTTGGATTATATACTATTATTCATGTATTAATTTATATACTTGTCTTCCTAACTCTTCAATGAGATATACAACAGGAATTTGTGTAGTTACATCAATTATCTCAAATTGAAATGAATCAAAATTTTCTACCGGAACATGATAAAACAGTGATAAATCAGCCATCTTTGCAATCGTATTGTCTTGCGAATTTGTAATCGTTATAATCGTTGCATTAGAGTTTTTAAATTTATTAACTCGATTAATAAGTTGTGGAATTTCACCTGAAACAGATAAAGCAACGATAACTGCACCCTCATAGATTTCATCCGGAATTGGGTAAAAAGGATCATCTATACAATAAGTTAATTTCCCCATACTATTAAAACATCTAGCACCATACTTTGCCATAATTCCAGAAGAACCAGCTCCAATAAAAATCACCTTTTGAGCTTGACAAATTAAGCTTGCAGCCTCGTAAAGTTGTCGACTTTTTTCTTCTTTATTCATTTTCTGCAAATAATCTAATACAGGCTTAAGTTCTGTCTCACTTATTCGCTCAACATCGTTGAGTTGAGCTAACTTTAATTTCACTTTAAATTCTGAGTAGCCGTTACATCCGACCTTTTTGCAAAATCGTAAAATGACTGTAGTCGATACATGAGTTTCCTGTGCTAATTCTCGAATCGTCATCTCTAGAATCTTATCACTATTTTTTACAATATAGTTATAAACTTCAAACTCTAAATCATTAAGACTTTGAATCTGTTCATAAGTAAACATATTTATTCGTTGTTAAATAATTTTAACAACTCCTCCTCCTATCTGTTATTCATTTCCTTAACTTTATTATAGACTATATCATTAAAACTATATTTGTTTCATGATATAACTTTCACTGATATTTAGTATATTCTGGTAAGTTGTTGACATTGCCCCATTCCCTAGCAGTGAAGGATTTTGCTTTGCACTGTCAGGGGACCCATTTCTAGTTATTTGACTTGTTTACGAGCAATATTACATTTACGTTCCTATCTACTTGAAGTTGAACTAATTGAATTTTAAATTTTTCTCTATAAACCACTCATTTTTCTGAAACAGATTTAACATATTGATTTTGGATTAAAGCTTCAATTTCTCATATTGAATCAACTCTTTCTCTAATTCAGCTTCACTTTGGTACGACATGTAAATCCTCCCCTAATTTTATTCACAATATAATTGTATCACAAAATATTCCAAATAAAGTCAAGAGTCCTTTAATATATTGCTCATCTTCGATACCAGTATATACTAAATAATAAATTGCGGTGAATGGATGCGGACTACACCTAGAAGAAATGGATACGTCTATTTCCTCTTAAAACTTTATAAGTCAATTATTAAGCTTAATTTTAATATTAAGTATCGATCATACGTTTTTTAATCAAATGAAAAAGGAAGTTAGACAATGTCTAACTTCCTTCTCGTCATTCAATATAATGATCTATTATATTGAATATTACCATTTCATCTTTAATAATAACCAATATCTTTTTTCAGATGATATTCTAACATAAGTTCATCTACTAAATATCCATCAGCATAACAATGTAAATCACTAATTCCTTGTGAAATTAGTTGATATGTTTTTGATGTATAGAACAATCCCATTGCTTCTTCTTCAGTTATATGAGCCTCTTTCGCTAAGCTCTCAATAATTCTTGCAAATTTCCGTTGTAATAAAATTTTATTGGCTTCCATTAAACATCTCTACTTTCTTTATATGTCAAATAACTATAAATGACTTCTTGATTAACGATGCAGATTTGAAAGTTTGGTTTATAATATTTTAATCTTCCTAAAGCCTCTTCTTTACTAATTAATCGATCTAAGTAAAGCTCAACTGTATTAAACACTTTATCATCCGCAATACCACCTGCTATAACATCATAATCCTGATAAATCAATTCACCATTGCGACACTTAATAATAAAATCTAACCACTCAGTGTTATACTCCTCAAATATCAGGATACGTAAATCTTGCTTTACTTTCTCAAAATCAAACTCATACACATTAACAATACCTGGTTTTCCTAATCTCTTAAATCTAGATACCCAACTAACAGCTTGTTCTTCAATTGGCGTGACATAAAACCCTTTTCCAAAATCTAATTTATTTCTTGAATATTTAATATCTGGACTTACGATTTTACAGTAAGAACCATGATAAACTAGCATTAGATCAACTCCTTCTGCTTCATCATACCTACAATCTCATTTATAATATATTCCTTACTTTGTGTATGTAATGGCTCATAAGACGGCACAATATAGTCAAATAATATCCTACTTTTAACACCTAGTAATTGATAAATATCCTGTGCATTCATCTTTAAATAATCAGCAATGTTTTCCACACAAAACACTGCAAACTCAATTTCTTTTTGGCTCAAACAAGACACCTCCAAATTACAATTTATATCTATCATTATACTCCTAAATCTCTTTAAGCTCTTTACTTACATTATAAATCATTTTTCACTCACAATCTATATTATAAGGATACTACAACAGTTATAACCTCTAATCGCTTCATTTTTGAAACGTGGATACTAACCGGAACGCCCCATCTCCACCATGAAATCCACGTCCGCAACTGTTACAGGAAATCGAATAAAACAAAAACCATTATCTGAGTTCAGATTCAATCTGATTTGAGATAATGGTTTTTTCATTTGACTAAAGCACATTTGTAATAATTAGTTCCAATCAACATTCATCTAACAATTCACTGATAATATCTAATATATCGTCATATCTTAAACAAATACCTTTGAAATCTTGGTTTAGATTATTTACTTCTGCTAAATAATTAAATAAAGTCTGAATAATATCTATACTAAAAGATAGGCTTTGATAGAATGAGTAAACATATTTTTTTGAAGCCTTTTCATCTAAATTCTTAACATAGAAACTAATAAAATTACTATATAATAAACAGAATTATTGAATATCTACTTTAATTTTCAAGAGAATTTTAGATGTTGGCTATATTAATAGGAATTTTTCAGCTTCTCACACTTACCTCATATTGTTAAAAATACCAAAATATACTTTTATGAAAAATTTATGTAATATTGTATTATACTGGTGATAATTATATCGAATTTTGTTGAAAAAGGATGAGAGTTTATGAAACTTACTAAAAATGTAATTTTAGGTGGGGCAGTAGCGACTACTGTAGTAGCAGGAACAATTACTTTTAATACTGAAATAGCTGGAGCAGTAAAGAATAATATTGAAGCTTTAAAAACTAAAATTGAAGCTTTTCCACAAAATGATGAAAAATTAGTAAATAAATATGAAGCTTTAAGATCTGATGCAGAGGCAAAAATCACAGAATTAAAAACAGAATTAGAGAAATCAAATAGTAATCAGGATCAATTAAACAACGAGATTAGCCGACTCGAAGGTGAAGTCAAAAAAGCAAATGTTGCAATTGAGGCATTAAAACTTTATTCAGATGTAGCTGTTCAATCAGTTGCAAATTTAAATCCAACAGATGCCTCTACATTACCAGGATTAGATGGTGAGATTGTAGAAGAAGAGCAAATTGCGACTGCCACTTCACATTTTTATGCTGATAGTGTACACGTAACCATAACATTAAACACAGATATTAATATTGGAGTATTTAAAAAAGGTAATATTAAAATTCAATATCTAGATGCTAATGGAAATCAAATCCAATTAAAAGATAAAACATGGGATGGTTATTTAAACAATGACGGCAAACAGTTTGGTAAAGGTTTAATAAATAATAATAATTGTTCAAATGAATTAGAAGCTGGAAAAACCTATTCAACTACTTTACGTACTAGCTCACTTAACGAAGTTGCTCAGGTAGTAATTACTGTTGTTAATAATGAAGGGGAAAGTATAACAATCAATAAATTAAATCCTAATCAATAATTTATAATTTAGGGCTAGTTACTTATACCATTAAGGTTATCTAGTCCTATTTTCTATAACCTACTGTTTTTATAAGGGAGTTGTGATTTGCCTCTCAATATTAATTCCTATAATAAACAGCATACTTTTACATCCCCTACTATCATTAATTAAGTATACGAAATTATAACGGAGGATAGAATATAGGCTCACGAGTTAAAATATGATCTATATTCTGATTAAAATAATGAAGAATACTATCATTAAAACTATTGTTGGGTTTTTAACAGGCGTTGCAATTACTAAAATAAGTGTTACTTTCAATAATAGTCCAATAGTCACAATTGAAGATAATATCACTAATTTAAAGAGTAAAATTATTGCGTATTCAGAAAATGAAACTAAACTTATAGAGAAATATAATGAATTATATCAAGCTTATACCTTACTGATAGAAAATAATTCTAGTTCAAATGAAGCAATTGATTTACAGAATATTGAATATTTGCAAGAATACTATAGCAACTTAGAAAATCAGATTGAAGATTTAAATCATCAACTTGAAGTTAAAAACACAGAAAATATTGAACAACAGGACTATATTCAATCATTAGAAAATACTATAAAAGAGTTAGAAAACAAAATTCTTAAAATGGAATTTAACGATCAGAATGATTCTCAAACAAAAGAGTTAAAAGATAAAACTGATGAAATAGAATCCAAGCATGATAGCGTATCTACAATAGCAAGTGAAAGTTCTATTCCAGTCGGTTCTAACGAGGAGTAAATGATGAATTTTAATATGACTCGAAAAAAAATATATTTCTTACTTCTTGGAGTGTTATTTTTGTTAATGATAGTTTTAATTCGCTCTTGTTCACTTGGAGAAGATAAACTCCTTGATTCTAATAATAAAGAAGAAATCTCATCTATTATTGATAATAAAGAAGATAATGGAGATAATCTTGGAGATTTGCCTAATGACTTAGGCAGATTTAATACACAAGATGATCAAACTATATTTAATGATTTAGAAAAAGAGCATGTATCAACTTCTCCTAATAATAACACATCGAACAAAAAACCATCTAATAATCAAAACGAAGATACTTCTAATAACAATGATTCAGAAGATAATAATTACTGGAATATTCTATTTAATGAAGTTAAAAAAGCAAATAGTGCGTTTGAGTATCTTCTAAATCTAACAGAAGAAGCTTTAAACTAATATTTCAGTAGGTAATTTTAAAAAATGAATTTAAATCCTTATCATGATGTTGCATATTACTTAAAAGGAATCCATCTATCATTTTTTTATTGTGTTAGAACTTTTAACTGTAATGAAATCGTAAATCTGGAAACTAAAAAGAGCATCTGCCTCAATGAGGTGATGCTCTTTTATCTTTTATCCTTATTAATTGGCATCAGCTATAATAGAATAATATTTTTATCTAACGTTGCTTATTCATTCTGCTACCTTAGAAATAACACGACCATCGTTTGGATTAAGTCACACCCTAATTATTTATTTCATATAATGAATTGACTTATTTCTATTAAAGGTGGTGTACTATGTATCCTGTATATAAATATATCGGTAAACGTGAAGACTGTGAGGAAATTAATTTAGCGTTTTCTCCTCAACATCAGGATCAACAACCAGGATTAGAATACTTAATGAATCCACGCCCAATCTCTGAAAATCCTTATGCTATATCTGGACAACGACTAAAAGATAAGGTCGCTATTATTACAGGTGGGGATTCAGGAATTGGGCGAGCCATCGCCTATGCCTTTGCTCGTGAAGGAGCTCATCTTGCTATTGCTTATCTAAATGAGCATATTGATGCTACTGAAACACAACAACATATCCTAGAACTTGGCCAAGAATGTATTTTAATTCCTGGAGATTTAACAAAAAAAGAATGTGCAGAAGAGGTTGTTCAAAAAACACTTCATCATTTTGGAAAAATTGATATCCTTATTAATAATCATGCTGTTCAATTTGTAGCAGATAGTATTCTAGACATTAGTGAAGAACAATTAGATCTTACTTTTAAAACAAACATATATTCTTTTTTCTATCTTACACAAGCCGTACTTCCTTATTTAAAACGTGGTAGCAGTATAATTAATACAACATCTGTGACCGCTTATGAAGGAGAAAAACAATTAATTGATTACAGTGCTACTAAAGGTGCTATTCTATCATTTACCCGATCACTTTCTCAATCACTCGCCGACAAAGGAATACGTGTCAATGGTGTTGCACCTGGACCAATTTGGACACCACTTCAACCATCTTCATGGTCAGCTGAGCAGATTGAAACCTTTGGAACAAAAACACCAAAAGTTCCAATGAATCGTGCAGGGCAACCATTTGAGGTCGCACCTTCTTATGTTTTTTTAGCAAGTGATGATTCTAGTTACATGACAGGGCAAATTCTTCATCCAAATGGCGGAACAATTACAAGTACATAAATAATAATGATCATTTACCTATTTTATTCTTATGGATGTATCTGTTAAGAAAATGAGCAATATAAAATTTTTCAATATGAAATGAACTTTAAATCTCTTTCCTTCTTTAGCTTGATTAGGAAAGAGATTTTTTTATGAGAAGGTATCAACGCGCTATAATATTTTGTATTTATTAAATCATTAAAAGAACATTATGAATAATAGACCAATCAATAACTTTCGAATTATTAGATTCATTCAATTTTTTTATTACTTAGACAGCTTTTATACTATTTCTTAAAAATAGAATGTTCCCTAAGAAGACTTAATATTCCCATTTTTTAAATTCTTGATGATTTCTGAAACATCAATCTATTTAATAAAATACTTATTTAGATATTAATAATTCAATAAACAGGTATTTTACTATAACTCTTATTTTTAATTACTGTTTAGATATTAATTTACCATGAACAATAGTACGTGCATTCTCAAACTCATAACTACAAGTAAAAAGAGTGATTATATGATCATTAGCATTTAAATCTATATCTTTTTTATACAAGGATCTATTTTTTATATAGTTTAGATATTCCTTTTTATCTTTTTCATTTTTAAAATTAATTTTCAAATAATCTTCATGAGTGAAATCCGCTACGTATGTAGAAAATACTTCATAAATATATTTATTATCCTTATATTCAATCGTAATTAAATTATTTTGGTTAAAGAAATCTTCCTTTTTAAACTGATGAAGTTCTCCAAACATTGTCCTATTTCTCATGTAATGCCCATATAAGATAACACTATTATCTTCTTCAAAGTTGTTTCTATAATCCATAAATATACTACCCGAAGCTAGATAATTTTTATTAAAATCATGTTTAAGATAATATTGATTATCTTGACTTTGAACAACTGGATAATCAATATTAGTATTCTCTATTTTTAACCAAAATCTATAATCTGAGTTTATAGAAGTAAGTTCTTTATATCTATTATTTTCGTTAGAATGATTGCCTTCACTATCATCTCTATTATCTTGATTAGGAGCACTTATTCCCCTAATCTCTTCATAGATATCATCTGCTTTTTTGTACTCCGCTAATTTTACATAAATACTAGAACTAGAAAAAATTAATATCAAAATTAGTACTAAATATACTAATAGTTTCATGATTTTTTTCAAATAAATCATCTCCTATTGCATTTACACTAAATAATAAGATATTTTATAAACCCTTTATATTAAATTATAAATAAAATAACAAAACATTATGTATTTACTACAGATTAGCTAAGAAAATTGATTATAAAAAATGTTAAAAATTATATAGAAAAGTTATAACTTTTGTTTTGTTGGTAAGTATATGTAGGTAAGTAAAATTATTTAAATCATGTGATACTTATAGCTATTGATTAGTATGAAAGGAGAAAAGCGAAAGATGAAAAAGAAATTATTAGGTAGCTTAATATCTTTATTTACATTGTTTATACTCTCGCCCATCATGGTATTTGCTAATGCAGCGGGAAGTATGACGGGTACAGAATTTTTAGGAAATAGTGATGGACAAGGGAACATTACTTTAGATGGAGATGTTACCCTTACGGATTCATTAAAAATTAATGGAGGAAACTATACAATTAACTTAAATGGGAACACTTTAAAATTTACAAAAGATACAAACCTTTTTACCAATGGTGCTAATGTTACCTTTAAAAATGGAACAATTAATCTAGATGGAGTTCAAGGAAATGCAGATACTATCCTAGGAGTTGGGCATTATGGAAGTAGCGCTAATTTAACTTTAGATGCCGTAACATTACAGGCTAATAACTACAAGTCACCTTATGCCTTAATTTATGTCTACAATGACAGTACATTAAATATAGAAAACAATTCTGTTTTAAATGCAAAAAATGAAAAAAGTTTATCTGGAGGAGTTATAAAAACCAGTAATGGAAAAAGTGGGAAAATAAATATCACAGATTCTACCTTAAACTTTGAAAATGCTGCACGTGGATTTGTAGATGGAACTGTAAATATAAAAGACTCTAATGTCACAATGAAAGGATTAAGTAATGGTATCAATAGTAGTAAGGGTGGATTAGATCTTACAGTAGATAACTCTAATCTTACAATTACTGGATCTATCGGACGTGCCTTAACAATTGATGGGACAAATGTTAACGTTAAGAATAATTCTGTACTTAATCTTAGTAATTCACTTGCAGGTGACATCCGATTTAAAAGTGAAGGAAAAATTGAAGTTGATCCATCATCTGAATTAAACTTTAAAACTGTTAAACTAGATGATGCAGTTAAAGGAACAGATTTAAATGACTTAATCGTATCAGACAAATATGATTATCAGTTAGATGAACAAGGCAATGTTATCATTACGGAAAATCCAATTGATACAGAAGCTCCGGATACAGAAATGCCTGATACAGGTGATAACAATAATTTATATCTAATGATTGGTATGGTAATTCTATCTATAAGTGGTTTACTGTACTTAATAAAACAACCTCTAAAAAAATAACATATAGATAATTAAATAAAAAAAGAGAAAATAAAATTATTTTCTCCTTTTTTATGCTTATATTACTACTTTACTATCATTAGATATTATTTGGATAGGCTACAATTAATTAGACAGTTTTTTTAAGGTCATGTAGAATTATAAATAATATCGTTAAAAGGAGCTTTAACATGACCCCAACCAAAACTCGTAGACCTCGCCGTACGTATACAGATGAATTTAAAAATCAATTAGTTCAACTTTATTTAAATGGTAAACGAAAATGTGATATTAGCCGTGAATATGATCTTTCACCTTCTTTACTGGATAAGTGGATTAAACAGTCAACTTCTACCGGTTCTTTTAAGGAAAAAGATAATCGCTCAGAAGAAGAACAGGAGCTCATCCAACTTCGTAAAAAAGTTAAGCAACTAGAAATGGAAAATGATATTTTAAAGCAAGCCGCGCTGATCTTAGGACGAAGATAAATGTGATTAAAAATAATACCCACAAATATTCAGTTTCAGCGATGTGCCAAGTCCTTAACGTGTCTCGTAGCACTTATTATTACGAATCTAAACCGAAGAAAAATGAGTCTCAACTTGTTACTGATATCGTTGAGGTTTTTCGTCGAAGCCGTAATAACTACGGAACTCGAAAAATTAAACACGAATTAAATAAAATGGGGCAACAAGTTTCACGTCGTCGGATTGGTCGTATCATGAAACAAGAAGGGCTAGTATCGAACTATACGGTCGCTCAATTTAAGCCGCATATGGCTAAATGTAACGATGATAAAATCGAAAATATTGTGGATCGTAACTTTAATGAACAGCCATATTTAAACGTTGTTGTCAGTGATTTAACGTACGTAAGAGTGGGAAATCGCTGGCACTATCTATGCGTTCTTGTAGACCTGTTTAACCGTGAAATTATTGGGTATAGTTCAGGGCCAAATAAGGATGCCGCATTAGTTAAGAAAGCATTCAGTACGGTCACAACTAATCTAAGTCAAATCAAGATTTTCCACACGGACCGTGGTAACGAATTTAAGAATCAAGCGATTGATGAGATCTTAGAGGCATTCCATAGTGAACGATCCTTAAGTATGAAAGGATGTCCCTATGATAACGCAGTAGCTGAAGCGACTTATAAAGTCATTAAAACTGAATTTGTAAAGAATCAAAGGTTTGAAACACATGAACAATTAGGCTATGAATTGGCGGACTACATCAACTGGTATAACAATCATCGAATCCATTCTTCGCTAGGCTATTTATCTCCAGTTGAGTACCGTCAAAACACCCTTAAAAAAGTTGTTTAGTTTAGTGTTGACAATCCAAAATATTTGTTATTATTATTCCAGTCAACATTATTTTTTTATAAGACACTATTCATACACTCCCTTTTTAATACCATTA
>NZ_AEXQ01000022.1:0-35711 GCF_000191865.1 Turicibacter sp. HGF1 | reverse complement strand
ATGAAATTATTTTGTTGCAACTGACATTGCGATGATGTTAATCACATGTGGTGTAACATAGAATAAAGCTGTTCCAATTACTAAACCTTTTGCTGCATCTTTTAACATTTGAATTTGTTTCATTACAAATTCCTCCTTTGGTGTTTTATTAACCCCAAAGGTTTTACAGGCCTTCTTCCTATAAAACGCATGTGCGTTTAAACAAGAAAAATAAACAGAGCCTAGTGGCCACGTTTCCTTAGGAATCTAAGGAATTAGCCTTCATATTGGTTTCTGTGAGGAGATGACTCTCATCATTTATGTTGTCAATCTGAGCTCTATTTATGAAAAAGCGCTCGTAATTATCTTTTGTGGTAATTACTTCCTTTTTGTGAATGCTTCGGTTATCATCATTACCGACGATGATATATGCAAAAACACATCAAGAACAGTACGTGGAAATTGTTCTTCCTTCAACCTTCGAAACATTCCTTGTCTTAACGCAAGGGGTTGGTTTTATAGAATAACACGTATAGAGATAAAATGCAACAAAAAAATCAAATTAATTTAAAAAAACTGACGATTGATAGGAGAAAATAAAAAAAACAGTCTAACATCGCGAATAACTGTATATGATAGAAGAGTAGAAGTTCTTCTTCTCCTAAGTTTCTCTACCGCTATTTATGCGCTTAATTTTTTCATTTTTAGTTTACTTTTTTTGTCTTTCTTCTTTGTATAAGAACTGTATCACAGGATACAGTTCTTTTTTTATTTTTGAATAAGGATTCTGGCACCATGATTGATAATATTATCAATTAATAGTGCCATTTCTTTTGGTGTTAGGGTCATACCATCAGAAATCCATTGTTCTGTAACACCAATAACGCCATTTGAAACAAAGGATAGGAATAAAGTATACTCAATAGAATCACTTTCTTGATAAAGATTTTTCAGTGTATCAAGCCCTATCGTTTTAATTAAGAGTTGGATTTTATTAAAAAAATGTCCTTGTGAATGACTCCGCAAAAAGGTTTTTAAAATATGTTTATTATCATAAATATATTCAAAGAGTTGTTCTAGTAATAAATAAGTCGATTGATTAGAATTCCTAAAATTAAAATCTTGGATCATCATTGAAACATTTTCGATGACTTCATCTTCAAGCTGATTTAATAAATCATAGATATCGAGATAGTGAAGATAAAAAGTTCCACGATTTAAATCAGCATGTTCAGTAAGGTCTTTTACCGTAATATCTTTGATTTGTTTTTCAGACATTAATTCAATAAAACTTTCTTTTAATAGTTTTTTTGTTCTCCTAACACGGCGGTCTTCTAGTTTAGGTTTCATTTTATATAATCCCTTCTTTTTTTATTTATTGAACATATAGTTAAAGAATGTTGATTATTTAACACGGTGTAAAAGATTGATTATTGTACATTTTATTAAAATGAATAATAATAGACATATGTTCAAAAGTCAATAATCTGTTTATTTAGCATTAATGCTCAAATCTGTGAGTAAGCTATCTCAGGATGCTAAAAATATAAGGAAACAAAATAGGGAGTGATAAGATGGCAGGTTACATTGAGTTTAAAGATGTAAAAAAAGTTTACAAAATGGGAGAAGTTGAAATTGAAGCTTTAAGCGGTGTTGATTTTTCCATTAATAAAGGTGAATTTGTCATTGTTGCTGGGGCAAGTGGAGCGGGAAAAAGTACTGTTTTAAATATATTAGGTGGAATGGACCATGCCAGCAGTGGAAAGATTTTAGTTGATGGAAACGAAATTAATAATTATTCAAATAAGGAATTAATTACATATCGTCGTCATGACATCGGATTTGTCTTTCAGTTTTATAATTTAGTTCAAAATTTAACAGCTGTTGAGAATGTTGAACTAGCAACTCAGATTTGTGAAAATCCGTTAAATGTTCAAGAGGTTTTAGAGGCAGTGGGACTTGGACATCGTAAAAATAACTTTCCTGCTCAAATGTCGGGTGGAGAACAACAACGTGTTGCTATTGCACGAGCATTGGCCAAAAATCCAAAATTATTATTATGCGATGAACCAACCGGTGCATTAGATTACAATACCGGAAAAGCAATCTTAAAATTATTACAAGATACATGTCGTAAAATGGGGATGACGGTCGTTATGATTACCCACAACTTAGCTATTGCACCGATGGGGGATAAAATTATCCATGTTCGTAATGGAAAAGTAGCTAAGATCGAAATCAACGAAAACCCAATGCCAGTAGAAGGGATTGAGTGGTAAGAATGAGTAAGAGTTTAACAAAAGATACCTTCCGTGATATCAAAAAATCATTAGGAAGATTTATGTCGATTCTAATGATCTCTGCTCTTGGCGTTGCCTTCTTTGTCGGAATCAAATCTGCTCCGCTTGCTATGCAAAAGACAGTAGATCAATACTATGATGATTATAATTTCATGGATTTGAGATTAATCTCTACCCTTGGTTTCACCGATCAGGATGTTGAAGCTGTTAAAGGTTTAAATGATGTGTCAGGGGTTTTTCCAACCTTTACACAAGATGTTTTAACAAAATATCAAGATAATGAATTAGTTATCAGATTGCATGCCTTACCAATTGATAACTTAAATTCAAATAATCCAGATTATATTAACCAAGTTAAACTAGTTGAAGGGCGATTACCTGAAAAATCTGGAGAAGCTGTTGTTGAAAAAAGTAAATATCTTGGCTCAATTGAACTAGGTTCAAAAATACAATTACAATCAGGGACAGATGACCCGTTAAGTGATACATTAAAAACAACTGAATATACGATCGTTGGAATTGTTGAAACGCCATATTATTTGTCAGCAGATAAAGGAACATCAAATATCGGGAGCGGAAATATCTCAAGCTTTATGATGATTCCACAAAGTGATTTTAAATCAGATATCTATACTGAAATGTATGTGAGTTTATCGAACACAAAAGCTCTTGATACATTCTCAGATCAGTATAAAGACACAGTGTCTCACGTAGTAGATGAAATTGAAGTGCTAAGCGAAACTCAAACAAAGCATCGATATGATGAAGTGATGGAAGAAGCACAGTCAGAACTTGATAAAAATCGAATAGAATACGAGGGGCAAAAAGCAGAGGCACTAGCAGAACTTGAGGATGCCGCAAGTCAAATCGAAACAGCGAAACAAGATTTAGTAAACGGAAAAGCTCAACTTGCTTCTAATAAAGCAGAGTTTGAAAGTACGATTCAATCAGCTGAGGAACAAATTGCACAGGGGGAAGCACAGTTAACACAAGCAGAGGATGAGTTAAATCGTGCGTATAATGATTTTTTAGCTCAAAAAGAAAGTGCACAGTCTCAAATAGCAGCTGCTGAGGCACAGCTTAAATCTGGGGAAGAACAAGTTGCACAACTTGATGCCTATAAAAATCAACTACAAGCCTCACTACAAAATCCAGATTTAACAGATGAACAAAGAGTGGCTATTGAAGCGCAACTTGCTCCTATCTTACAAAGTTATGAATCAGCGCTACAGACATTAAATGCCGGAAGAGCTGAACTTGAGAAAAATAAACAAGCCTTAATTGATGGAGAAAATCAAATTTTAGCTGGAAAACGTACGATTCAAGCTTCAAAACAAGAATTAGCAGAGCAAAAAGCTAAATTAGAAACGGAAAAATCAAATGCTTATGCACAGTTTAAGACAGCAGAAGATGAAATTGAAAAAGGTGAAGCAGAATTAATTAAAGCTGAAGCGGACTATGAAAATGGAAAAGCCGAAGCAGAAGAACAATTTAAAGAGGCCGAAGAAAAGCTACAAGAAGCACAGGATCAAATTAATGATATGACTTATCCAGAATGGTATGTGCTAGATCGAGATTCTCATTATTCATATGTAGATTATAAAAATGCGGCTTCGAGTATTGAAGCCATCTCACAAATCTTCCCGATTTTCTTCTTCTTAGTTGCTGCCTTAGTTTGTTTAACAACAATGACACGCATGGTAGATGAACAACGATTAAATATCGGAACGTTAAAAGCATTAGGATATAGTAAAGTCAAAATTGCATCGAAGTTTTTAGTTTATGCTGCACTAGCAAGTATGACAGGGGCAATTTTAGGAACCATAATCGGATTTAATGTTTTCCCGAATGTTGTGATTGATGCTTATGGTATGATGTATACTTTACCAGATACTATTTTAGTATTTAGTTGGCCATTGGTAATCATTGCAACACTTATTGCAGTAGGGGTCACAACCTTATCAGCATTCTTTGCAGTCAATGCGGAATTAAAAGAAACACCATCTATTTTAATGCGACCTAAAGCACCGAAAGAAGGGAAAAGAATTTTACTAGAACGTCTTCCATTCATTTGGAATCGCCTAAACTTCATTGCGAAAGTAACGGTACGAAACTTATTCCGTTACAAAAAACGTTTCTTCATGACAGTCTTTGGAATTGCGGGATGTACGGCGTTACTTGTAACAGGATTTGGAGTTAAAGATTCAATTCGTACAATTGTGGATACGCAATTTGGAGAAATATTTAAATATAATATGACGATGAAGTTAAATAAAGATATTTCACTTTCAGATGAAAAAGCACTAGTTACTGAGCTACAAAATGATCCGAGAATTCAGGGCGTTTTATCAATTCATAGTGAGAATGGTAAACTATCTGATGATGACGTGACAAAAGATGTTAATGTCTTCGTTCCCCATTCAGTTGCTGATTTAGATCCATTTGTTTCACTCAGAAATCGTGTGACACAAGAAAAGGTTGAACTTCCAGAATATGGATTCGTGTTGAGTGAGAAAGTAGGTAAACAATTGGGGGTTAAAGTTGGAGATAATGTGACGATTGAAAATGCCGATGGTAAAAAAGCAGAGGCTAAAGTAGCGGGAATTGTTGAAAATTATTTATTCCATTATGTTTATTTATCACCAACTTATTATGAAGAATTATTTAATGAGACGCCAACATTTGAAAGTATTTTAGGTGTTGCTAATGATGATACGTTAGAACTTGAAGAGGCGGTTTCATCAGATTATATGAATCAAGCGGGTGTAAGTGGGATAAGTTGGAACTCATCGATTGGAAGTAATTTTGATAACATGATTCAGAATTTGAACTATGTCGTTTTATTAATGATTATTTCTGCCGGAGCTTTAGCATTCGTCGTCTTGTATAATTTAACGAATGTTAACATCTCAGAACGTATGCGTGAGATTGCAACGATTAAAGTATTAGGATTCTATGATAAAGAAGTCTCAGCTTATATTTATCGAGAAAATATCATTTTAACCTTGATTGGAACGGTTGTTGGACTTGGACTTGGAATTTTACTACATCGTTATATCATGCTCACAGTCGAACTTGATAATATGATGTTTGGACGACAAATTGCTCCACTAAGTTTTATTTACTCAGCAGGCTTAACTATTTTATTCGCCTTCGTAGTAAACTTTGCAATGTATTATAAATTGAAAAAAATCGAAATGGTAGAATCACTTAAATCAGTCGATTAAGCCAAAAAGGTTCGCTCTCAATAAGAGCGAACCTTTTTTATAAATTAAGGTGAGATTAAAACTATATCAGGATATAATAATACTTATTAAGAATGAGACAAA
Organism: Turicibacter sp. HGF1; assembly: GCF_000191865.1. NCBI lineage: Bacteria > Bacillati > Bacillota > Erysipelotrichia > Erysipelotrichales > Turicibacteraceae > Turicibacter > Turicibacter sp. HGF1. The sequence continues at coordinate 30,103 of NZ_AEXQ01000022.1, read as the reverse complement.
AAGGAGCCCTATATGAATAAAGATTTGTTGCTTCAACAACTTTCAACACATCAAATGATGTTGCTCTATTTTAAAGGAAGCCAATGTAGTGCTTGTCTTGCGTTATTACCGAAAGTAGAAAAATTAATAGAGCAGTATCCTGAAATTGAAATGCGGATAATAGATGTGAATAAGGATGCTGAAATTTCATCACACTTTGGCGTCTATTCCGTTCCCGCTACGATTCTATTCATAGAGGGGAAAGAATATATCAAAGAAGCGGGAATTTTTAGTATACATACCTTAAATGAGAAAATAAATAGATTATACGAAATGATTTATAAGTAGAGGAGAAGTAGACAATGGAGAAAATTGAGAAACCGAAAAGAACAGGGAAATTAAATCATAACCTTACCTTCACAGAGTGCTTGGCAGAAGACTACTACATTCATGGGATGCAATTTGAAAACGAAGAAATTTCATATTTATCCATTGAGCGTCTAAGTTTAAATCAATGTCATTTTAAAAATGTTGTGTTTTTAGAATGTGAATTTGATCATATTGATTTAACGGATACGATTTTTGAAAACTGTGATTTGTCTAATATTAAAATGCCTGATGGAATTATACATCGTTGTATTTTTCAAAACTGTCGTCTGACAGGAAGTGATTTCTCAAACTGTGGCATCCAACAAACACTATTTAAAGAAAATAGTGGACGATATATCAACTTTTCCTTTTCAACGTTTAAAAAAGTAAATTTACTAAGTAATCAGTTTTCACATGGAAGTTTTAATGAATGTCAGTTTAATAAAGTTGCATTTGAAGAAAATCAATTAGAGATAGCAGAATTTATTCACACCTCATTGAATGGTCTCGATTTTTCAAACTGTAAGATAGACGGAATTGTAATTCCAATGGAAAATTTAAAAGGATTAAGTGTCTCACCAGAACAGGCTCTTCAATTAGCGACACTACTTGGACTAAAAATAAAACACCTTTAGGGAGTTTCCTAAAGGTGTTTTCATTAGAATGTAAGAGTGCCAAAGACGTTATCTAAACTTCCTTCAACTAATTCACAAGCTTGAATGTACTGAGCAGGAATTTCATGACAGTTGATGCCAAAATCAACAGAAGATTTAAAGCCGAATCGTTGATAGTAAGCAGGATCCCCAACTAATACAACAGCTGTATATCCCATCTTACGAGCTAGCTCAAAACTTTTCATGACAAGTTTTGAACCTATACCTTGACCGCGATAATTTAGGTCAACAGAAAGTGGAGCAAGTAATAAAACGTCATGATTTTGATTCAAATCTTGAACGATATATTTTGTTAACATGATATGTCCAATAATGTTTCCGTCAACTAAAGCGACTAAGGCAAGTTCAGGAATATAGTTTTCACTGGCGCGAAGCTCATTGACAAAGTTTTGCTCGTTTCCATCCGATACTTGAGCTGTTTCAAATGCTATACGCACAAAGTCATAAATTTGGTTAAATTCTTTTTCATGTTCAGTTCTAATAATTAAGTTCATTTTTAAATCCTCCAATTAGTTAGTAGTACGATTTTTGCTACTGTGAGAGGACAAATTGGATGTCCTCTCTTAAAGGACGGAATCCATTTTACGATGCTTGATCAAACAAACAACTCCTTAGTTTATAAAAAATTTTTTCAACACTGTTAGTATAGCATATAAAAAGAAAAGTAAAAAGTGAGCAATGTTTTTTAAAAAATGACCATCCTATAAATAATGAGTAGAAAGTCGAAATTTGTTGAAGGTGATGATTATGAAAAAAAATAGACGTGAAATCCGTGACCTCAAACAATTAAAAGAACAGCTATTCGGCATTAAACAAGTCGTGCACCACACTAAGATAGGAAACCTGTGGAATCACGAGGCGGCAGTTCGAAAAAAGTTAAAGGTGCTGACTGAAATGGATGGTCAATCGCTTAAAGGGTATCATCAAGTGTATAAGGAATATCGCGACTTGTTAGATGAAATATCAGTTCGATTATTAGAAGACTATAATGACAAAAATAATACAAGCTTTGAATTTGATGAAATTGTTCAATCGCATCTTCCAGAGTATTTATCATCGGGTATTTTAACGGCGCTCGTCAGTAGTCATATTCCTAATTTAATGGCGGATTCATTTAAAACACATTTTCCCAAAAACCCTAAAGATGAATATCAGGAAGCAAGAAATCTTAAACGTAAAATTTATTTGCATTTAGGTCAGACGAATACGGGAAAAACCCATCGAGCTATTGAACGTTTAAAACAAAGTCAAAAAGGTGTATATCTTGCACCTCTTCGCATTTTGGCGCTTGAAATTTATGAACGGTTAAATAAAGAAGGGGTACCTTGTACGTTATTAACGGGGGAGGAAGAGGTTATTATTCCCGAAGCAAACCATCAAAGTTCAACGGTTGAAAAAGTGAATTTAGATCAGACTTACGATGTAGCAGTTATTGATGAGATTCAGATGATTGGAGATTATCAGCGTGGCTCTTCTTGGACGCGTGCTCTTTTAGGGCTTCGATGTTCTGAGATTCATGTCTGTGGGGCGTTAAATGCAAAAGAAATCTTACTTGAAATGATTAAAGATTGTGGCGATGAGTTTGAAGTCATTGAATATGAAAGACTTGTGCCATTAGTTATAGAAAAAGAGCCATTTAATCATCAGGATACACAAGAAGGAGATGCCTTTATCCTTTTTTCAAAACGAAAAGTTTTACAGCTAGCAAAACAGTATAAGGAGATGGGAATCAATGCGAGTGTGATTTATGGTGATTTGCCACCCGAGGTTCGTAAAATGCAGTATTATGACTTTGTGCATAAGAAAAATTTAATTTTAGTGTCAACGGATGCGATTGGAATGGGTGTTAATTTGCCAATTCGACGCATTGTATTCATGAATTTATGCAAATTTGATGGAGAAGAAGAACGATTTTTAACGTCCCAAGAAGTCAAACAAATTGCAGGACGAGCAGGAAGGATTGGAATTTATGAAGTCGGATATGTAGCAGGGTATGGACGTTCTTATTCATTTTTAAAAGAAAAGATTGAGATGGAAGATGACCCGATTGAACAAGCTGTCATTGGACCAAGTGAAGTGTTACTTCAGATTGAAGGATTACCGCTCAAAGAAAAGCTGGCGCTTTGGAGTACAATGCCTGTTGAGACCCTGTATTATCGTAAGATGGATATCCGTGATTATATTTTAGTCTTAGATAAAGTCCGTCGTTATAAATTGGATGAATATGTGGAATGGAAATTGATGAAGTTACCAATTGATGTGCATAATGATGAAGTCTTATCGACGCTACTATTTTTCATCGAAAGCTATTTTGTTCAAAAAGTGGGTGAAGTACCAAGACCTCATCTAGGTGAAGTTAATTTATCAAATTTAGAAACCTACTATCAAGAGGTTAACCTATACTACTCATTCTGTAAAAGTTTCAATATTGAATTTGATGTTGAATGGGTATACGATGAAAGACTGAGAATCAGTGAACTGATCAATGATTTACTTATAAAAGGAAGATACTAAATTTAAATGATATTAATTGGATGATGAAAATCAGGCGCATACGAAAATCAATTTTAAATGATAGGATAAGTGAGGATAGCATCATTGTTCATAAGTAGCCAATAAAATAGTATAGGGTTGAGTCTTATCACTTCTACTCAAGTCATACTAAAGCTACTAACATCAAGTAAAAAGGTTCAGAAACTTGAGTTCTGAACCTTTTTTAGTAATCATTAATTAGAATTTATTAAACATTGATTCATCTTCAATTAACCAAAGCTTTTTATAAACTGTTCCAAATTCAATAGGGCAAACAAATCCATTTCGGTCAACTAAATGTAGTTGATTCGTAATCGTGTTTTGTTTAAGTTCTCCTGAAAGAAAAACAATGTCATCATAACATTCTATTTGAATTTTATCATTTAATTTAACGCTACAAATAAATTCACGATCAAAGTAACTATAAACATGAAGTTCATTATTGTTTGGTTTGATTAAAATATCGTTAAACATTTAAAAGCCCCTCCTAGTAAAAAAAACATATTGATAAACAATCTTTTATTAAATGTAAAAGATTGATGATTTCCTAGTTTTAAATATAACATATCCTAAAATACAAATTAAGCAATATGCAATTCTATATACAAAAGAACTTTAATTCATACATTTATAATCAGACTTACTACTTAAGCCCTTCTGTTGATACTAAGGAGAACGATAGGGGCAATCTAACATCTTTAAGAGAATAAGCTTCCACTATTTTGAGTAAAAGTTTTCCGAGTGTGAAAAACTTATTTAGACTGAGATAATTCGAGGAGCAAAGTGAGAAGTCGAATAGAATTTAAAAACTGTTCAGAGTATATTTAAATCTGAACAGTTTTTTTATTATTTTTTAAGTTTAAGGTTATTTACGAAGTTAATGACTGCCGGGTCATGCATTGAACATTTTGTAAGTAGTGTTGTATCTTTATCAACAATTTGATTCAATAATCGACGCACTCCTTCTGTTGATGAAAAGCTATATACTTTCCCTTTAAATCCATTTCGACGACATTGCAAAGCAATATATCTAGCTTGGGATCCTATAGTGATTAATACGTCGAGATCATACTGGCAAATCATATCCCCAACTTTTTGATGAAGTTGTCTTGAGTTTTTCCCCAGTGCATCAATGCTACCAACTAGCGCTATTTTTTTACGATTTTTAGCTATTTCACACATTGTTTTAATACTTGCTTCGAGTGAAGTAGGATTGATGTTCCAAGTATCCACAATCAGCTGACATTGATTCAATCCTTTCATAACTTCAAAGTGAGAATTTAAATGTTTGAATGAAGGAAGGAGTTTAATAGAATCACGATAGCTAATTCCCACTTCATAAGCAGCTGCAATGGCAGCCATGCTATTATAAACTTGATGGACACCGTAACCAGGAATGAAAACTTTGTATCTTTTATTATTAACAGTTAAAATGTAACTCATTCCTTTAGGTACGAATTCAATGTTTGAAGCCTGATAATCGGCATTCTCGCCTACACCATAGTAAATAATTTTTCCTTTAAAATCTTCTAAGCTAATTTTTTTAATGTTATCATCGTCGGCATTTAAGATTAAGGTTCCTTTTTCACCAACTGCTTTCACCATTTCACCTTTAGCTTTTATGTAACCTTCGAGTGTTTTACATTGATCAAGGTGGTCAATACCGATGTTTGTGATGATTCCGATTTGTGGTTTAAAGTATCGTGAGCTTTTTTTTATATAACCAGGAGCAGCCACGGCAGTTTCATAAACAGCTGCTTCAACACTATCATTTAATTTCATTAAGTAAGAGAGATGTTTAGACTCCCCGTTAGTAGACTTCACGGTTCCCTCTGTTTTATAAAAATGCTTTAAAATATGACGTGTCATATCTTTTGTTGTTGTTTTACCACATGTTCCAGTGACAGCGATAACGGGGATATCAAATTGATTACGATAAAAATCAATAAAGTCATAATATGACTCTTTTATTTTATTAACTTTGATAATTGTACAGTTATTACCGAATGGACAGTGACCAATAGGCCGATCTGTAACAATTGCACAAGGTAAGTATTTTTTGATAAATCTCCAGTCAAAAGTTCTAGGATTGAGTAAGAAAAGAAGGGTATTACTAGATTCTACTTGTTTTGCTTGTGTCACAACGGAAGAAATCATGAGATTATCATTTCCTTTAACAAGAGAACCGTGAATCACCTTTCTAATCGTACCTATTGAAAGTTTTTTCATAATAATATCTCCTTATGATTTAGGGTGGGTCTCCCTTATGATTTGAATTTCATAGTTCCCGATGTTAAGTTAAGTGACAATCTTGCTATAAGTATTATAAGGAATAAAAATATGATGTATTTAATAGTAGAACTTTATCATAATGAATTGAACTTAATTAAGAAGGGAACAACTATCCTTATCGGTTATTGAGGTGAGATTTATGTTGTTTAGCTAAATAAATCGTATACTGAATCATTGTGCGCTCAGCACCTACTTTTCCAAATAATGCATGAGGAAGTCCAGGGCGCCAATTTACTTCATAAATCCAAAAATGTTTATTTTGATCAATACCAATATCAATACCAAGCTCATCTAAAGTTTCAGAATGAACTTGTTGTTGAATCTCATCCATGTGCCGTGCCAAATCCAATGCAAATCTTTCAAGGCGTTTTTTCATGCCACTGTATTCTTTTGGGTATTGTTGGCGTAAAAATTTTTCAATTGGAACCCGAGATCCTCCGCTACTTAAATTAGTAACGAACGAATTATTACGAGCTACACGGGCATAAATTAGGGCAACTTTCCACTCACCATTACCATCTTTTTGCACATGCAGTCTTAAGTCAAAAGGGACACCATATCGTGTCTTAGAATTAATACAGGGCTGTATTAAATGTTTTTTACCTCTGATACGTTGTTTCACAAATCTCATCAATTGTGCTTCATTATATATAAATTTCTGATGATCTACTTTTACACTATATCCTTTAGGTAATTTATCAATAAAAGTCACACCAATCCCTTTATGACCATCATTCGGTTTAAATACAATTTTTTTATATTTATTTAAAGCGTTTAAAACATCTTTAGGTGAGTAAACCGTAATAGAAGGAATTAAATACTCTGAAAAAGTTTTCGCTTCTTTTAAGCGATAATAAACTGTCATTTTTGATCCAATGGAATGGCTTGTAAAAGGAATTTCTTGTTTTAAGACATCAATTTTATCTTGGGAATGAGCCATTTTACCTGGATTTCCGTGGTTGAATATAACATCTGGAAAACGGCGTTCAACTTTTTTCCACTGATTTTTAACTAAGATATATCCATTGATTTTTCGATTTGCAATATCGATCCCTTTTGGTGAAAAAAATAAAAATTCTGCATTTTCTTTTTGGGCAGCGACTGCAAAGTAATAAGCCTGCTTCACCGTTCTTGGATTTTTGCGATGGCTTAAATATCCAATTAATATCATATTTTTCTCTCCTTAGGATAGATAAAAACACTACCCCAATGCTATCATATGCGAATTGAGAGCGAACGGATAATTTTTTCCAAAATAAAAACTCCAATAGGGTTGGAGTTTTAAATAGGAAATTTAAAGAGCTAACGTCTTGGTTTTCGATTTGAATTTCGACTAAGATTTCGAGTATTAGTTCGATTGACATTACGATTTGTATAAGGCATTAAGACGAATTTTATTTTTGAAGCAGCATATTTAGCATTTTTTTTGGCTTCATTTTCAGTTTTTCCAATTGCTACAACATAAGCATAACGATTTCCCATTGATTCTGGGGGGGTTAAGAGTGTACCTTTTCTAGGTTTAATATAAACTGATTTAACATTAGGGGATGTAAGTGCAGCTTGTTTTCCTAAGACTCGCTCTAAGATTCCTTTTTGTTTGACAATAATATATTGTGCAAATGCATTTTTTTTGTGTTTAGGTTCTAAATCAGGCTCTTTACCAAGTGCTAGTTTTAACGTTTCTTTTACAAGATTTATACCCAATCCAATTTCAAGAAACTCATTCATTCCACTACCAGAAATTCTAGGATTTGTTTCAACTAGCTTCCATTGTTTATTAACGAGGCGCATTTCAAGATGACAGGAACCATTTTCAAGCCCGTGAAGTTCAATGATATCTTTTACAGCAACTTTAAGAGATTCATAGAATTTTGGATTTGGATCAATCACTAGATTATACCCCGTGATGATATAACGATTGTAAAATGTAATCTCTTGCTCGATAATCGCGACAATATGAACGCTTTTTTTAATAACCATACATTCAACTAAATATTGAGGGCCATCAAGGTATTCCTCAAGAAGTAGAGGCTCTTGTGGATATTTTTTAGTGAGTCTTTTTCGATAAGTGTTAAACTCATCCATCGATGTAATTTTAAAAACATCTTTAGATCCTGCTGAAGACGGAGATTTTAACATGAATGGAATTAAGTCTTTAACTTCACGCTTACTAAAACTTTCATTTGGATTTAGTTTAATAAAACGTGGGCTATAAGGAGAATTTTTAACCGCATTTCGTGATAATAACTTATCTTCCATATTCATAATTCCAGCTGTTGTGAATTGACTAAGACCAAATTCTTCTGCTAATTGAGCTGCTACATAACAATATTGATCAATAAAGCTAATGATACATTTAATTTCAAATTTACCTGTTTTTTGTAAGTTACTTATGACGTTACGAACTTCATCCATGTTTTTAAAATTGACTCGTTTCACTAATTTTATTTCAGGGTATTCTGAACGATTTGTAAATCCGGATTTATCAGTTAATAAAATTGTAAAGTATCCCATTTTATCTGCGGCTTTAATAGCTTCACGACTAGAGCCGGTTTTGTTACTATTTATAAATATAATGGTTTTCATTACCTATTACTTCCTTTTGTAAACAATAATTTAATAGCTTTGACGATGATTTCATTTGAGTAGTTCAGCTTTATCCAAGTGTGTGTGTGGGAAGTCTTTTATAAATGGAATGATAGGAAATAAGACTAGGAACTTTAGGTATTAGAAATACTTTTGATGTCATATTACTAAGTTTCTTATCCTAATCTTCTGATGTAGCATTCTTTTGCTAATCTTACGTTCATTCACACATCATTTTTTACATAAGCTTGCGGCATAACGAATAGTGTTAGTTTCGATTCCATGCTTTCCATAGAAGGAGTGTGGAGTGCCAGGAAGCCAGTTGACTTCATATATCCAGATATTGTTGTGTTCATCAATTCCGATATCAATTCCGAGTTCGTCAAATTTATGAAGATGAGATTTTTCCTGTAAATCATCTAAGTGATTGGCAAGCTTTATGGCGAAGATTTCAAGTTTTTTCTTCATTTCTTCTCGATGACGTGGATTGTGTTCTTTTAAATAGTCATCTAAGACGGCGACTTTTGCTCCTTGATGAACATTTGTAATTAAGCTTCTTGTTGTAGAACTTCGTGCATAAATGACTGATATAATCCACTTTTTATTTCCATCTTTGTGCACATGTAGTCTAAAGTCCGTTGGTTCACCATCACTATTTTTAGAGTTAATATAGCGTTGTACAAGATAGTTTGTATGAAGGATTCTTTTTGACACAAATTCATTTAATTGAGATAGGGTATAGATATGATCTACCCCTTCAAATTGAACTAAGAACTTTTGTCCTTTTCGTTCAATAAAGGTTACACCTTCACCTTGATGACCACCAACCGGTTTAAAGACAATTTTTCCATTCTTTTGTATAAACTTCAACAGTTCTTGGGTTGAAGAAACTGTTTGAGTTGGAATTAAGTAACGTGAAAAAACTTTTGCCTTTTTTAAACGCTTATATACCGCCATTTTATTTCCTACTGGATAACTTGTAAATGGAATTTCTTTTCTTAATCGGTTAACGATCTGTTTTGAACGATTAAGCTTTGCAGGACTCCCTGCATTGAAAATGACATCAGGAAATCGTTTAGTTGCACGTTTCCAAATTCCGTCTTTATACACATAGCCATTAATGACTTTATTTTTAAAATCCACCCCTTTAGGTGAAAAATAAATAAAATCTACCCCTTCTTCTTTAGCGGCAAGGGCATAAAAAGAAGTTCTTTCAATGGAAGTGGGCATTTTACGATGATGTAACATTCCAATCAAGATCATTTTTTATCACTCTTCTTTAAAATAGGGTAGGATAAATAGCATCCCAATTTTATAATATGCGGGACTTCGATATTAGGGTAGAGAAAAATAACATAAAAGAAAGCTTAAAGTACAAAAAATCCCTCTACTAGTGCTAATAGTAGAGGAATGTATGTAATAGGGATTGACATGTTAGGTAAACAATGATGTTTTTTATTTTAAACTTGCGGCTGCGCTTGCACCGGCAATACGACCAGTTCCATAAGCATATCCTAAAGTTCCACCTTCAAAGAAGACATAGCTGTTTCCATATGCTCCATTTGTTTCTGATCCAGCAGCATATAATCCTTTAATTGCTTTTCCGTTAGGATCTAATACTTCAGCATTATCGTTAATATCAATTCCACCTAAAGTTCCTAAGAAGACTGAAGGAGTTGTTTTAACAGCATATAAAGTTCCTTCTAATTTATCTAAATATTTAGATGATTTAAAGTGATCAGTATCTTCACCAGTTTCACATAATTCATTGTAACGTGCGATAGTATCAACTAAGTGAGCCATTCCTAATTTTTCTGCTAATTCTTCAGGACTGTTTGCAGTAATAATACTTTCTGCTTCAATTAACGCTTCAATATCAGGCATGATATCCGTTGGTGTATGAGCTTTTTTAGCAGCGTCGGCTGTGTTAACTTCGTGTCCAACTTCAATAAATACTGTTGGATTAGTTGCTAATTCACCAGTATAAACATCAGTTAAACCAGCAGCTCCTTTTTCTTTAACGATATCGATCATCGTTTGATCGAAGATTTCATAAGCTGTCATTTGAGGTAATGATTTAATAACATTTGATGTTTTAATTGGTTCGAAAATAAATGATTCTTCATTCATGAAACGATTTCCATCAACATCAACAAATAAGAATGGATTAATTAAAGCAGAGTTTAGTGCAGATCCCCAAGATGATCCACCGCGGTTAACTCCATAATGCATTGTAATAGCATCTTCATAACTTGCTGCAGCCCCAGCAGAGATGGCCATTTCGATACCTGTTCCGATATTTGTTGCAACGCGACCTTTTCCTACGCCTTCACCAAAATATTTAGTTACTAATTCTTCGTTTCCAGCAAATCCACCTGTTGCTAAAATGACGGCATCAGCATTAATTGTTAAGATTCCACCGTCTTCTTTCTCAGCTTGAATTCCTTTAATTTCACCATTTTCAATCATTAAATCTGTTGCTTTAGTTGAATATAGAACTTCTCCACCTAGTGCTACAATTTGTTCATGTAATGTTGCAATAGCAACAGTTCCTCCATCTACATATCCATGGATAGTTGAATTAGGATGCGTATACTTATGCTCTTCATATCCACCAGTTGAAGGATGAGCTAAGATTAAATTCACCCCATTTTCGATTAACCAGTCAACAGTGCGTCCAGAGTTTTGAATTACTTTAGATAATAATCCACCATTTGCAGTATAGTTACTTGTATCAACGAATTGATCATAGAACCATTTACCATCTACTGTTTTACCTTGTTCTTGTTGTTGAGTTGAATCTGTTCCAAATAATCCACCAGCCATTGTTCCTTGACCAGCAGGAGATGCCGTCATTTCAACTAATGTTACTTTTGCTCCATCTTGAACAGCTTGTAAGGCAGCAGCCGAACCTGAAGCACCTCCCCCAACAACAACGATTTCAGTTGTGATTTCTTCGTCGATTCCAACTTTAGCAATTTCAGTTTTAAAATCTTCAATATTAGCGCCTGCTTCTGTTAAACATGTTTCAATAGCTGTTAATAACGCACTTGAACTATTTGTTGCACCTGTTACCGTATCAACGGCAATTGTTTGGTTTGCTACGACTTCTTCAATTAAAGATTCTAAAGCTTTATCTCCAAGTCCTGCCGTTTCTGTTGATTCTAAAATTTTAATACTTTCAATTTTTGTTTCACTTAAGACAACTTCGACTGTAATGGTTCCGTTGTTTCCAGTCCCCGTTGCGGTATAAGTTCCAGCTTTAAGTGTTCCTTTTGATTGCGTTGATTCAGATACTGAATCAGATGATGTTGATGCTTCATTAGCAGAACATCCAGTTGTAAGTAATGCCATGACTAAAAAAGCAGCGGCAGCACGTTTAGAAAAATGATTCATGATGATAACCTCCCCAAATAAACTTTGTGTTTTATTTAACAATCTCAGTTTAAGGGTGAGGGTAAGTGGCAAGTCAACAGGATTTGTGAAAAAAATAATATAAAAAATCTACTTTTTTTATTCATTTTCTAATTAATTTACATATTTGGAATAGACACAGATTCTCAAATCAGCATAAAAAAAAACTAACCCGAGTGTAGGACACAGGTTAGTCGATTGGAATATATATTTTAAAATATTGATACAGAATCTCATCCTCGCAAGTCGATTTTAATAAGATAGCGATGATATCCCCACTACAATGAAACGGATACGCAGTGAAGATTTCCTTAATCGCATGAATTAGAACTTTGTTTTCAGTATACGGGATCTTAACTTTTAAATAAGTTGTAAAAACACGACAAGAATCTATACGAATAAATCGTTCATCAACTGCTAACTGTAAAAAATCTAGTGCAGTTTGTGAAATCCCCAAACACCAGTGATAACTAAAATCCTCCGTCTTTAAATTAGACTTTGGAATATATAATAACGACTCTGTAATTGGGGCATGATCAATTAAATTAATTTCTCCGATTAAACTATGGTGTTCTTCAATTAATCTTTTATTATCACTCTGGATTAAAATATATCGAGTTGGCATCATTTCAATGAACCATTGATTTAATCTTTCATCACATTCTACACTCGAATCATATAAATCTATCGCCAACTTTTGTTGTAATTTTAAATTTTCAATTTCAACTTGAAGAGAGTCAATATGCTTTGATAGCATCTCATTTAGTTTTGTATTATCAATTCCTTTAACTAAGTCAGAAGTATCCTTAATCGAAAAACCTATATTACGAAATTTTTTAGATTGAATCAATCTTCCAAACTGCCCAAAATCATAATAACGATAATTAGTTTCATGGTCTTTCGTTGGAATAATTAAATCAAATTTTTCATAATGCTTTAATAAATGAGGAGACACTCCCATTGTCTTAGTTAATTGTCCAATCTTATAATTCTCCATAACTTCCCCTTAAAAAATATTTGTCAAATGATATGCACTTCATTTTATCAAAAGATAAGAGGAATTGCTATAAAACCTATCTTTTAATCGATATTTCCAAGGGAATCTTGTTCATAACGATCTAAAAATAAATTCGTATTAATCAGATTTAACTGTTTATTCAGTGCAAAAATTAATAAAGAATCACGACGATTCTTAGCGTACAACTTATTAAATCCGCCAAGAGTCAAAGCTTTATTAGTCTCCTCAAGGGAAAAACCACCGCTAATACATAATTTTAAAATGGTATCGCGACTAGGAGATTTAGTTCCATTAAAAATCTGATATGCATAAGAACGTGAAATATCAGCTTGTTCAATCCACAAGCCTTTCTTTAAGTTTTTGTTTGAACGAATTTCCTCAAGATAATTGATAAACGTTAATGTGTTTTTGGGTAATTGAAGTTTTAAGTAGTCATCTAACATTTTCTCATCTTCAATAAAGTTTAATATTGTATCAAGCTCTGTCGTTTTTTTATCGCTCATATTCACACCTCAAATCACAAATTATATATTTACAGAAATAGTTTGATCGTTCCTAGGTCCTAGAAATTTAATTTAGTCAAAAGTTTTTACGCTGTTAAAAACTTACTTGGACTTGTATAGTATAATAGTATAATGAGTTAAACTTTAAATCAATGTTAAGGGGATTATATGGATCAACTAGAACAAGAATATCAAATTTCATTATATGAAACATTAGTTGAATTAAATCATTCACCTAAAAGTGACGTTTTACTTGTTCAAAATTCGTTAACAAGTAAAATTTATATTAAGAAAATTCTGAAAAATTATAATCTAGATGTTTATCGAAAATTACAACATATTAAAAATCGACATCTTCCAAAAATAGAAGAGATATTTGAATGTGAAGATTGTTTAATTGTTATCGAGGAATTTATCAACGGACGAACCTTACAAGAATATATGAATGAGCCGTTAGATGAAAGTTTTGCGATTAAATGTGGAATTCGCTTATGTGAAGTACTAGAAGTACTACACAATCAAAAACCCCCAATTATCCACCGCGATATTAAACCATCCAATGTCATGATTAGTGCAGACGGAGTTTTGAAACTGATTGATTTTGATGTATCGCGTGTTTACCAAAATAATCGCCAGCTCGATACACACATTTTAGGAACTAAAGGTTACGCTTCACCTGAGCAATTTGGATTTGAACAAACGGATGCACGCAGTGATATTTACTCGATTGGTGTGTTACTAAATGTATTAACAACTGGTGATATGTATCAAAAAAATCGATCTAAGATTGGGAGAATCATCGATAAATGTACGAAACTCTCACCGAATGATCGATATCAAAATGTGCATGAATTAAAGTCAGACTTATCCAAACTGATTCATAGGCCAATAGAACTAAAAGAATCATTAATTAGGCAACAAGTTAACCTATATTTATCTTGTTTAGACTTTTTAAACATTCTTCCTAACAAGGAACCTAAAAATCTTGTTTTAAAAGAAATTAGACAAATTCCAGGATACCGACGTGGAAATCTACTATTTGTCATTATTGCGACGCTTTGGTATCTGTTTTTAATATTTGGGGGAACTCAAGGTACTTCAATCATTACTTGGATTGAAAATGTATCACTCGTTATCTGTTTAATTAGTATGACGTTACTCAACAGTAATTATAAACAGCTTCAACAGAGACTTCCGGGTATAAAAGATAATTTATTGACTGGATTAATGGTTTATAATTTTATTATATTCATGATTTGGGGATTACTTAATGATTTTTTGAAACGCTAATTTTTTATATTAAACCAAAAGGGTCTGCTCCTAGCAGACCCTTTTGGTTTAGGTTATTTGTATAATCAATAGGTGTCATTTCAATTGATACTGATCTAATTAAGTTATATATCATCGCATAGAGAAGTAAAAAAACGAAGGAGGACCTGAATAATGGGAAAAATGATTAAATGTAAAACGTGTTCTAAAGAAATAGCATCTAAGGCTAAAGTATGTCCAGAATGTGGGGCGAAAAATAAAAAATCATTTTATAAAAAATGGTGGTTTTGGTTGATTATTTTATTTGTCATGATTGGAGCTTTCGGTGGGGAAGATTCATTAAATCATTCAGAATCAAATCAAACTATTGAACAAGAAGTGGATCAAGTAAATAAAGTAGAAGAGACTACTCAAAAAACAGAAAATACTACTCAAGTAGAGGAAAAAGTGGAAGAAAATATTCCAACAGAATACAAATCAGCCCTAAAAAAGGCAACAACATACAGCGATATCATGAATATGTCTAAGGCAGGAGTATACGATCAACTAACATCGGAATATGGAGAGAAATTTTCACCAGAAGCTGCCCAATATGCCATTGATAATGTGCAAGTTGATTGGAAAGAAAATGCATTAAAAAAAGCAACAACGTATAGCAATACCATGAATATGTCTAAAGCTGGTGTTTATGATCAATTAACATCAGAATACGGGGAGAAGTTTACAGCAGAAGAAGCACAGTACGCGGTGGATAATGTAAAAGCGGATTGGGAGGAAAATGCGTTAAAAAAAGCAGAAACTTATCAAAAAATGATGTCTATGTCTCCGAGCGCTATTTATGATCAATTAACATCAGAATATGGAGAGAAGTTTACAGCGGAGGAAGCACAATACGCAATTGATCATCTTCAATAACTCATAAATTTCTAGGAGCGTTTGACGCTCCTTTTTTTTGCTCTTTATTAATGAAAATATTATTTATCAAATTAATAGTTTGTCTGCTTGTAGCAGACCAATTTTAATTTGATTCTAGTTATAATAAAAGAGTGGTTCATATTCTAATTGCCTTTAAAAGTGTTTGGTGTGTAGTTGAAATGATTTTGTGGGGAAATCATTAATTAGTAGTTGTTATGTTATTTAAATTTCATTTGAGAGTCTATCTTATAGTTGTAAGGTAGGCTTTTTTTGTCGTTTATAAACAATAAAGGATGCAAGCCTTCAGATAATCTTGTAAAATGAATGAGAAAGTGAACGTTTAAAAAGAAAAGTTAGGAGGAGATTTTTTGTTACAGACAGTCCTCGCAGGTATCAAACCCATTAATCAAGAAACAAAGAAGTTAGCTAAAAAAAGAGTTGATTCATTAGCAAAGCCCCTAGGGAGTCTAGGTGAATTAGAACATCTTTCAATTCAAATCGCCGGAATTACAGGACGTGTTGTAAATAAGATTGAAAAAAAGTGTATTATCATAATGGCGGCTGATAATGGAGTGGTTGAAGAAGGCGTAGCATCAGCTCCACAACTTGTAACATTGGCTCAGACTAAAAATTTTATTAAAGGTAAAACAGGCGTTGCAGTTTTGGCAGCTCAAAATAAAGCTGATTTAATGGTGATTGATATTGGGATTAATTCTGACGAAATTATTCCAGGAGTCATTCATAAAAAACTTGCGAAAGGAACGCAAAATATTTATAAAGGGCCCGCAATGTCTCATGAAATGGCGGTTCAAGGGATTGAAGTTGGAATTGAAGCAGTTAAAAAAGCTAGAGAAAAGGGGTACCAATTACTCGGCGTGGGTGAAATGGGGATTGGAAATACCACAACCTCAGCTGCTGTCTTAAAAGGATTAACGGGGATTTCTGTGGATAAGCTTGTTGGAAAAGGTGGCGGAATTACGAAAGCTGCCTATGAGAAAAAAAAGCACGTCGTAAAACGAGCAGTTGAGTTAAATCAAGTAAATCCACAAGATCCAATTGATGTGATTGCTAAAGTCGGTGGATTTGATATTGCAGGAATGGTCGGTGTCTTTTTAGGTGCGGCTTATTACCAAATCCCCGTTGTCATTGATGGCTTTATTTCAGTTGTAGCAGCATTAGTGGCAACTAAATTAAATAAAGATGTAAAAGATTATTGCATTCCATCGCACAAATCAGAAGAAATCGGCTATAACATAGCGATTGAACAATTAGGATTGACACCTATGCTAAACCTTAGCATGCGTTTAGGGGAGGGGAGTGGTTGTCCCATTGCGTTTTCGGTGATTGAATTTGCAATGGCTATGATGAATAACATGGCAACATTTGATGAAGCGCATATTGATGATGATTATTTAGATGAAGTGCGGAATGAAGAAAGTTATAAAGTTTAAGGAGGCCGACTATGGAAATCGGATTAATTCATATTTATTGTGGGGATGGTAAAGGAAAGACAAGTGCTGCAATGGGACTTGGACTTAGAGCTGTTGGTCATGGGAAAAAAGTATTGTTAACACAATTTTTAAAAAGTAATAAAACAGGAGAATTAAAATCGATTGAGAAATTATCAGAATTTTTTCATGTTGTAAAAGGTGAGCCAGCTAAAAAATTTGTTTGGAATATGACAGAAGAAGAAAAAGCAATCGTAAAAATAGAACATACTAATCGTTTTAAAGCAGTCACCAAAAAGGCAGTCGAAGAAGACTATGATGTTCTCATTTTAGATGAATTGATTGCGACGGTTAATTTAGACTTTGTTCCTGTGCATTTGGTCGTTGATTTTTTAAAGAATAAGCCAACATCATTAGAAGTTGTCATGACAGGGCGTAATCCTAAAGTTGAATTAGTTGAACTTGCTCATTATGTATCTGAAATAAAGGCTGTGAAGCATCCGTTTACAGAAGGGATTCCCGCACGAGTAGGAATTGAAATATGATCATCCTTGTAGTAGGTGGAGCTAAAAGTGGAAAATCTGATTATGCTGAAAAAATAGCACAAATGCTACATGAAGGCGGAAATCTATATTATATTGCAACGATGAATCCTCATGATGAGGAAGATCAACAACGAATCAAAATTCATCAACAAAAGCGTGAAGGCCGCGCTTTTCAAACACTAGAAGCAAAGCGACAGCTTCATAAAATAATCGATACGATTAATCCACAGGATACTATCTTACTCGATAGCTTAACCTCGTGGATGACAAATGAAATGTTTGTAATGGCTGAGTTTTATCCAAATGTGAGTGTACAAATGCTAGAAGTCGTAAAAAAGATAAACACAAAACACCTTGTCATTGTGTCAGATTATTTGTTTAGTGATGCCATTCATTATGATGCGTACACCGAGACATTTCGGCGCGAACTAGGCTATGTAAACTGTGAAATCGCAAAATTGGCTGACGTTGTCATCGAGTGTGTTTACGGAAATACGATTGTCCACAAGGGAAAGGAGGCGCTTCATGAAAAGCTTATATTACGCACTTAATATGGCCATCAGTATGTTCACGATTATTCCACTACCGAAATATGAATGGGATGAATCATCGGCACGTCATATGATGAAACTTTATCCTTTCATCGGACTCATCATCGGAGGACTTTGGTACGTGGCGGCTTTGTTGTTAACCGCTCTTCAAGTCACGGAAACTTTAACCGCCTCTATCTTACTTGCCATTCCATTTTTACTGACAGGATTTTTACATCTAGATGGGTTCATGGATGTATGTGATGCCTTATTATCAAGACGTTCCCAAGAAGAAAAAATTCGAATATTAAAAGACTCTCGGGTCGGTGCCTTTGCTGTTATTTCTTTAGTCTTATTATTAATTTGTCAGTTTTCAGTACTTCAGACACTTCTAACACATCAACAATCCTTTCTGTTTTTCATTCTCATTCCGATTATTTCAAGAAGTCTTGTTGGATACTTTTTAATTACAAAGGAGACGATTAGTGAAAGCTATCTAGGAAAATTATTTAAACAAGGAACTGGGCGCCTTGACCTTCTTATCTTAAGCCTAATCTACTTCATCACCTTTTTGGGGAGCTATCTACTCGTTGGAATATTAGGGATTGCCGTTCCCCTTTTCATGGGAATCGCTGCTTTGCTACTTGTACGTAACACCCAAAAACAACTCGGTGGATTTAACGGAGATGTCGCGGGCTATATATTAGTTCTTTGTGAATTTATCGGATTACTAACCTTAGGAGTGATAAGATGAAACTCATAATTGGTGGCGCCTATAACGGAAAATTAAATTACGTAAAAGAAACATTAAGAGTAGTGGATGAAGATATTTGTTATATTCAAGACACCCTTGATTTGTCAAAATCAGTTCTATACGGAATTCACCACTTTATTTATCACAACGCCTTAAATGGCATCTCATCATTACCATTTTTTGAAGAGCATCTCGACGACTTAAAAACTAAAGTCATCGTTTGCGATGAAATCTCATCAGGCATCGTTCCATTAAAAAAAGAAGAACGATTTTATAGAGAGGAAGTAGGGCGCATCCTGCAATTTTTAAGTCGTGAAAGTAATAGCATTATTCGGATTTTTTGTGGTATCGAGGTGGTCCTTAAAGATGAATAATATGATTTTATATGTCATCAGACATGGAAAAACAAAAAGTAATGAACAACGACTTTACTGTGGAAAAACAAACGATGTTTTAAGCGAAGCCGGCATCAAGGAAATCAAAGAGAAACAAAAATGTTACAACTATCCTGTTTGTGCTAAAAACTTTACAAGTGGTGCAATTCGTGCGAATCAAACCTTTGAACTCCTTTATCCCCAAACCTTTTATGAGGTGCGTCCATTATTTTGGGAATATGATTTCGGTGAGTTTGAAGGAAAGTCGTATGACATGTTGAAAGATGATGCGCGCTATATCGAATGGATCATGGATGAAGAGGGAGCAGTTTCGTGTCCACAAGGAGAGTCAAAACAAGATTTTTATAAACGAATTTCAAAAGGACTTGAATTACTTGTGGATGAGTTGTTAGAAAGTCATGAATCAGAGGCTTTGTTAGTCTGTCATGGCGGTGTGATTGGAACATTACTTCATTTGTTTTATGATCAACGTAAACATTTTTATGAGTATCAACCCCGTTGTGGTGGCGGTTATAAATTACGTCTTACAAAAGAGACAAGTATTAAAATAGAGATATTAGAGGAGTTTTAGCATGTGGTCTTTAATGATTGGATTCGTCCTTGATGTCATCATCGGCGACCCACATAATCCATATCACCCGGTTCGAATCATTGGAAGTTGGGCGATGAATTTGGAAAGTGTATTTCGAAAAATAGATTCAAATAACCTTAAATTAGCAGGAGCACTTGCGTGGCTTTGTATTATTGTTCCGACCTTTTTAATCACGTTAATCATCGTTAAAATAGCGTTCTTTATCCACCCGATGGTCGGGATTTTAGTAGAAGGTATTTTAATTTATTTCTGTCTTTCAGCTAAAGGGCTGAAAGTTGAAGGACTTAAAGTGATTAAAACGTTAGAGTCCGGTGATATTGAAAAAGCGCGTCATCAATTATCATATATTGTCGGACGTGACACGGCATCACTTGATGAAACTTCAATTGTTCGTGCAGTGATTGAAACAGTGGCAGAAAATATGTCAGATGGCATTATTGCTCCGATTTTATTTGCAGGACTTGGTGGTGCGCCGCTTGCGATGGCGTATAAAGCAGTCAATACGTGTGATTCGATGTTTGGTTATAAAAATGAGAAATACCTTGAATTTGGTTTTGTTTCAGCTAAAATGGATGATTTATTTAATTATATTCCAGCTAGATTAACGGGCTATTTGATTATCATTGCATCATTTATTTTAGGATTAGATTATAAACAAAGTTATCAGATTTATCAGCGTGATCGTTATAATCATACCAGTCCAAATAGCGCACATCCAGAAGCTGCAGTAGCAGGAGCCTTAGGAATTAAGCTAGGAGGAGCGAATTATTATTTCAGTAAACTGGTTGAAAAACCGACGATTGGCGACGAAACAAAAGCGATTGAAATGAAAGATTTATATCAAACGAATATGATTTTAACAACGGTGAGTTTTTTAGGATTAATTGTTGCCTTATTAATTGGAGGAGTGGTGAGATGAACTTAGGCCATGGTGGAAACATTGCACAGATTGCGAGATTACACGGAATTTTTGAAGATAGCATCATTGATTTCTCGGCAAATATTAATCCTCTTGGACTATGTCCGAATGTGTTAGAGGCCATGATTCAATCATTAGATAACATTGTTCATTATCCTGATATCACGTACTATGATTTAAAACGGGCTATTGCGAATTATGAAAATATAAAGGAAGAACAAATCATACTTGGAAATGGAGCAGCAGAAGTGATTTTTAATGTTGTTCGTGCACTTCAACCTAAAAAAGCATTGTTGTTTGCACCGACATTTTCAGAGTATGAAGATGCCCTAAAATCGATGGAGTGTCAGATAGAGCATTATATTTTAAAAGAAGATTTTAAGTTAGAAGATGGTTTTATAGACGCGATAAAGGAAGGGATTGATGTTTTATTTATTTGTAATCCAAATAATCCAACCGGTGTTTTAACACCGAAAGAATTCATCTTAAAAGTTTTAAAGAAAGCAGTCCAAACTAAGACAAAAGTCGTCGTGGATGAATCATTTTTAGATTTTGTTGAGAACAAAGAAGACTACTGTATGATAAGTGATGTGAATCAATTTAAACAGTTGATCGTAGTTAAATCACTGACGAAGTTTTTCGCCTTTCCAGGTATTCGGGTGGGATATGGTGTTTTAAGTGATCAACATCTGATTGAACAAATCAATAAAATCGCGGTACCGTGGGCGATTAATACGGTCGCTAATTTCGGAGCTCAGGTGGCGTTAACTCAAACAGAGTATATCTCTAAAACTCTGACCTATGTTAAAGAAGAAAATGAATTCCTATACACAGCTCTTGAAAAATTTGACTCATTGACAGTGTATCGTGGGGCGGTAAACTTCTTATTTTTCAAATGTAAAGTGTCATTGGATTTGAAACAGGAATTATTAAAGGATGGGATTTTAATTCGTAGCTGTGATAATTATGTAGGGTTATCAGCAGGGTTTTATCGGGTTGCAGTGCGCACACGAGCAGAAAATTTAGCGCTAATTAACGCGTTAGAGGGCATTTTGATATGAAAGAAGTGCTAATTATTTTAGATGGTTTGATGGAAGAGCAGCTTGACTTTAATCCGACATCCTGGTGTGATTTTTCGGTTTTGAATCGTGATCTGGATAGTTTAAATTGTATTTTTAATCTGCTTGGTTATTCGTCTAATCAGTTTGAGATTGGTGAACGTGCCTATTACGAAGCTCTTGCAAATGGGATTTCTCTTCAGGAAAATGAAGTTGTATTAAGATGTAATATTGTACGAGTTGAGGATGGAAAATTAGTAGACTTTACTGGTGGAAGATTGCCGTCAAACATTGAAAGTATCCTTCAAGAAATTCACGTACCGGATGGAACGTTGTATGCGGGTGACACGTATAAAAATTTATTGCTTCTAAAAAATTTTTCCTCAGATATTAAGTTATACCCGCCACATTTTCATGTAGGTGAAGACCTTGATACTTTAATACCAAAGGATTGGCGACTTCAAAAACTGATGAAGGACTCTAAAGCTGTTTTTAATCAACACGGATTAAACGGTTGCATGCTATGGCCTTGGGGATTATCTACGGTGGTTCATCTTCCATCTTTTTATGATCGATATCAAAAAGTTGGAGCAGTGGTAAGTGGGATTGATTTAGTAGCGGGAATGGGATTAGCGCTTGGTATGAAATCAATTAAACCAAGCCTAGCAACAGGTTATGAAAATACAGATTTAGTTCAAAAGCTTGAAGTAGCCCTTTCTTTAATTCAAGAAGTGGATGTTTTAATTGTGCATATTAATGGACTTGATGAATTAGCTCATCAAAAAGATTTTGCGGGTAAGTTAGCCTTCTTAGAAAAAATAAATACCCAATTCATTTTACCGTTAGTCAATCAACTCAGTGATACAATGATTTATATAACATGTGATCATCGTACCGATTCTAAAACTGGGAAACATGAGGTAGGGAAGGTGCCGATGTGGGAAATAGTTTTAGAAAAATAAAAAAGACTGCTTTTCGTGGCAAGGAAAAGCAGTCTTTTTTTGATTAAAACATGGCAGTGAAAGAATTCAAAAAGGAATTCATTTCGGTTTGTAAAAATTCAAAACGTAAACATAAGAAGCAACACACACACCCAAAGGAAAATAAAGTAATAAAACTAAAGGAGTTTGTAAGATTAAGCCGTACCCCAGTAACTTAATCTTCTCTACAATGTATGGGAATAGTATTAGATTTAGAACTAAAATAAACTCTTTTTTGAAATTAATTTAGATGTTATGATGAGAATTGAAATGAGGGATAGGATGAGTAAATGGTGGATGATGATTTTAATAAGTATGCTATTAACAGGATGCACATCACAAGCTATTAAGTTGGATGATGAGAAGTTTTTAGAGTGTGTCGACGGTGATACGGTAGATTTTTCAATGTTTTTTCCTACTGATTGGGATATAGTATGGATCTTTCATCCATATACACCACTTGAAAAAGTTGAGGAAACAATTGGAACTCGTTTTAAGCATGAGACAGCGATTGAGTATTCAGATACTATTCATTTAGTTATAGCTCTAAAAGATGACCATGTGGTGAGTTATGCTGAGATTAGCCGCTTAGTTTATGATTTCAATACGGCAGAAACGTTAAAAATAACGAAGGAAAACCAATTACAAATCAATTGAGAATAAAGATTGGGTATGATTCATAAAGTGTTAGGTAATTGGCTATCATTAGACAAATTTGACAAATAGAAGTGTAACGACTATACTTGATTAGTCATGGACTCATAGCAGGTGATATGATCTTAATAAGGAATGAAGTGAAATTCTTCAACTATCTCAGTAACCGTGAAGCGGACAATGTCTTAGTGAGCCACTGCATCAATTGATGTGGGAAGGGAAGACGGCGGATGATGCAAAGTCGGGAGACTTGCCTGATATGCGAGTGCTATTATCCCCTGAGGATGGGATAATGGGATACGTACGTGATTTTACTTAAGTCATTAGGTAAAAGAATTTAATGTAGTCATACCTTAATGTGGTATGTTTTTTTATGTTAATTTCATACGTATCATATGAACCTCAAAATTTTAAAACTTGGAGGAGAAGTATGAAAAAGTTTAAACAAATCGTGTCATCATCTTTAGTGGCATTTGTTACAATGATGTCATTAGCAGGGTGTCAAACAGAAGCACCCGAAAACAAAGAAACAACTGAACAAACACAAACGCCAGTTGAGCAAGCACAAAACTCAGATGCAACATCTTCAAAAATGGTAGACCGTGAAGGAAATGAATTTGAAGCGCCAGTTTCGATTGAGCGCATTTTATCAACTGCACCATCTAATACGGAAGTATTAATTGCACTAGGATTAGCTGATAACCTAGTTGGTGTGGATAAATATTCAACAGATATCGAAGGAATTCCAGCAGATGCTGAAGTCATCGATTTTAGAAACCCAGATTCAGAAGCAATTATTGAAATGCAACCTGATATTATTATTGCATCAGGACATAACAAAGTAGGAGATGAAGATCCTTACGCTTTATTAAAAGAAGCGGGAATTACAGTAGTATATATCCCAAGTAGTGATAGCATTGAAGGAATTTATGAGGATATTGCTTTTATTGCGGATGTAACAAATAAAGAAACAGAAGGACAAGAATTAATTGATGAAATGAAACAAGAAGTAGCTGCTATTAAAGCCGTTGGTGATACCATCACAGATAAAAAAGCAGTGTACTTTGAAATTGGTTCATCATCAAAATTATATAGCTTTGGTCATTCAACATTTATTAATGAATTAATTGAAACAGTAGGCGCAACAAATATTTTAGCTGATGAAGAAGGATGGATTTCACCAAGTGAGGAAGCGGTTATTACAGCTAATCCAGATGTTATCTTGACAAATGAAACTTACTTAGATAATGCGACTCAATTAATTAAAGAACGTGCGGGATTTGAAACAATCACAGCGGTTGAAAATGATGCCATTTATTTAATCGATAAAAATGCCTCATCACGTGGTAGCCAAAACGTGATTAAAGCTTTAAAAGAAATTGCACAGGCTGTTTATCCTGAATACTATGCAAACTAATAAACGCAAACTTTTAATACTACTAGCGATTCCGTTAGTAGTATTAATTATATGTATCGGAACCATCATCGGAAGTTCGAACATTGACTTTCTTGATATCTTATCGATTATAGGGCATAAACTATTTAATCTCCCGCTACTCGAAAATATCCAAAATAAAGATGTCTCAATCATTTGGGTCATTCGATTACCACGGGTCTTACTCGCTTTTTTAGTCGGAGCCTCTCTCGCTGTTAGTGGAGCTGTCATTCAATCCATTCTAAAAAATCCACTTGCCTCACCTTACACACTCGGCGTCTCATCTGGAGCATCGCTTGGTGTTGGACTTTACATTATCCTAGGGTTTTCAATTCCATTGGTTGGGAATATGGCCTTACCTGTTATCGGGTTTATTTGTGGGTTAGCCACTGTTTTTTCAGTTATTTTATTCGCGAACAAAGTAGATCGTGGGCTCTCAAATAATACAATGATACTTGCTGGAATGGTATTTTCATTATTTACAAATGCCATGCTCACAACCATAACTGCTTTAAATAGTGAGAATATTACTCAAATAACGATGTGGCAAATGGGCTCATTTGCGATGCGGGGATGGCCCTATGTGAGAGCTATTATCCCATTTTTTATCGTCGGTCTTTTTATCGTTTTAAAATATTGTAAAGAAATGGACGTTTTAAGTTTCGGAGAAGATCAAGCAAAAAGCGTCGGAGTTGAAACCAAAAAAGTTAAAACAAACCTCATTGTAGCAGTTGCAATTTTAACTGGAAGTGCGATTGCTTTAAGTGGGACGATTGGTTTTATCGATTTAATCACACCGCATGTCGTAAGGAAACTGGTCGGTTCAAATCATAAATGGGTCATTCCAATGTGTATCGTTTTTGGTGGATCTTTCATGATGTTAACAGATTTAGTTGCTAGAACGATTATCTCCCCATCCGAACTTCCTGTTGGAGCTATTACCGCTTTAATTGGAGCTCCATTCTTTGCTTATCTATATTTCAGTAAGAGAAGTAGGTGAGTCAAATGTTAAAAATTAATCAACTCAATTGTGGATATGATGGAAAAATAGTTGTTAAAGACGTTAACCTACACATAAAAA
Source organism: Turicibacter sp. HGF1 (assembly GCF_000191865.1). Taxonomy (NCBI): domain Bacteria; kingdom Bacillati; phylum Bacillota; class Erysipelotrichia; order Erysipelotrichales; family Turicibacteraceae; genus Turicibacter; species Turicibacter sp. HGF1. The sequence continues at coordinate 4,161 of NZ_AEXQ01000022.1, read as the reverse complement.
AAGGTCAAACTCAATGTATTGTGGGGCCTAATGGTTGTGGAAAAACAACGATTTTAAAAGCAATTGCCAACCTTCTAGATTATGAAGGAGAAATTCTATTAGAAGGTCAGAATATTAAACACATCAAACGAAAGCATCTTGCTAAAAAGATTGCCTTCATTACGCAATCATCAGACCTTTATTTTCCTTATACCGTGTATGAAACCGTCTCACTAGGAAGATATGCTCATTCAACCGGACTGTTTTCCACACTATCAAAGCGTGATAAAGAGATTGTGCTCGATTGTATTAAACGAGTCGGATTAGAAGCGGAAAAGGATAAACTCATCAATGAATTATCAGGTGGTCAATTGCAGCGCGTTTATTTAGCACGCGCATTTGCTCAAGAACCTGACATCATTTTACTTGATGAACCGACGAATCATTTAGATTTAAAATATCAGATTGAAATTTTGGACCATATTAATCAATGGACAAAGGAGCAGGGAAAAACTGTGATTGCCGTTTTGCATGACCTGAATTTAGTTCAAATGTTTAGTGAAGAGGTCATCATGATTAAGGACGGACAAGTCGTGGCATCTGGTCTTTCAAAAGATGTTTTAGATGAAGAAAGATTACTTGATGTTTACGGAATTAATATCAAAAACTTTATGTTAGAAGCGTTAGAGAAATGGAGATAAGGTTATGAAATTTGTTATGTCATATAGCTGTGGAAAAGACAGTACGCTATCATTATATCGTATGATTAAAGCAGGACATGAACCGTTAGCTTTATTAATTACAGTGGATAAAAAGGTATGTCGTAGTTGGTTTCACGGTGTTCCTAAGCATCTACTTGAAGAAGTATCAAAGTCATTAAATATTCCGCTTTTATTGGTTGAAAGTATTGGGGATAATTATAAAGAAACGTTTGAAGAAGCACTAGGTAAAGCCAAAGAACAGGGCGCCGAGGCTTGTGTTTTTGGAGATATTGATTTAGAAGCCCATCGTACTTGGTGTACGGATCGTTGTGAAGCAGTTGGACTTGAGGCAGTCTTTCCTTTATGGTTAGAAGATCGTGAAGCGTTAACGCATGAATTTATTGATTTAGGGTTTACAACGGTTTTAAAAAATGTGAAGTTAGAATGTTTAGGTGAAGAATTTTTAGGCAAGGTCTTAACGAAAGAATTAGTTGAGAAAATTAAAGCAACGGGGTCTGATGCATGTGGTGAAAATGGTGAGTATCATAGTTTTGTCTATGATGGGCCATTATTCTCTTATCCTGTTTCATTTGAAGTTGGCGAAAATATTTTAACCGAGACACACGGTTATTTAGATATTAAGTAGGTAAACAACATGAAGACAAAACGAATCATGTTACTTGGAACAGCCTCATCAGTTGGAAAAAGTACTCTAGCGGCAGCGTTTTGTCGCTATTTTAAAAAGCAAGGATATAGCGTTGCACCGTATAAAGCTCTGAATATTTCACTTAATTCTTATGTGACAAAAGATGGCGATGAAATTGGACGTGCTCAAGTGGTACAAGCCGAAAGTTGCGAAATCGAACCGGTTGCAGACATGAATCCAATTCTAATGAAACCGAGTGTGGGTTATAAAACACAAGTCATTGTTCGAGGTAAAGTTCACTGTACGATGGATGCCTATCAGTATCATGACTTAAATAAATATTTAAAGGAACAGGCGGCACTAGCCTACAAACAGTTAGCACAAAATCATGACCTAATCGTTTTAGAGGGATCAGGAAGTTGCGCTGAAATTAACTTAAAAGCAACAGATATTGCAAATTTTCATACGGCAAAGATGGCAGATGCGCCCGTTATTTTAGTTGCTGATATTGATAAAGGCGGCGTTTTTGCCTCAATTGTTGGAACGATTATGTTGCTTGAGGAAGACGAGCGAGCACGTGTTAAAGGAATTATCATCAATAAGTTTCGCGGTAAAATCGAGTACTTTAAGGATGCGATGAAGCAAATTGAAGACCTGATTAACATCCCAGTACTTGGCGTCTTACCTTATTTTGAATTAGACATTGAAGAAGAAGACGGCGCAACGGACAGAGTTCAGACCAAAAGAGGGAGCGGTGTTGATATTGCGGTGATTCGACTTCCACACATGTCGAATTTTACAGATTTTAATGCTCTTAATCGATTGCCAGATGTCAGTGTCCGCTATGTCTTTAACCCAAGAGAATTAGAAGGGGCTCATTTAATTATCATTCCAGGAAGTAAAAATACGATTGATGATTTAATCTATTTAAAACAAAGTGGTTTTGCCAATGGAATTGAGTTTCAACGAACACAAGGAACCTTAGTTTTTGGAATTTGTGGTGGTTATCAAATGCTTGGCCAAATCGTTAAAGACCCAAAAGGTGTCGAAGGAAATCCGCGTGAGGAAGCGGGACTTGGCTTACTTGAAATGATCACTGAATTTAATCCGATAAAAACAACGAAACAAGTGTGTGGATTTGATTTAGATGGAAATCAAATCAATGGATATGAAATTCATAATGGCATGAGTTTCACAACGAATTCTGAAAACATCTGGATTAAAGATGAGAATGATGTCGTCCTTGGGATGAAAAATAAAGAAGGAAATGTCTTTGGAACCTACATTCATGGATTATTCGATGAAGGTGACTTTGCCCTCAAGTTAATCAATCAACTTAAACAAAAATTAAATCTAGAAATAAAAAATCAAATGAATTATAAAGATTATAAAATGTCACAGTACGATCAACTATGCGAGCTTTTAAAAGAGAATGTTGATATGGAATACATTGAAACCCTATTAAATTAAATCTATATTTTGAAGGATAGTTAATATCTATGGATTTGTTTTTTTAGAGTGAATTAACCAATTCAAGTCGAATAATATAAAGTCCAATTTAAAATAGAGCTTAATGAAAATACCTAAATGAAATGATAAATAGAGTTTTAATATTTATCCTCTGTCATTTAGGTGTTTTTTTATTTATGAAGCGATAAGAAATTGTTTAATGAGCTGATGTTCAGGATTCATATTTTTTGAAAGTATCTTAACATAACATTTTCAAATAGATACACACTATAATTAGGAACCATCAGCTTAAAAATAGGTGTTTTGATGAGTTCAAAATTAATGTTTTATTTTAATAGAAAGATGGGATTGAAAAATATGTGTACAGGACTTAGCTTAGTTACAAAAGATAATAAGCATTTATTTGGACGAAATTTAGATGTACCCGCTACATATGGACAAGCTGTTCATATTGTTCCAAGAAATTATGATTGGTTCAATATTGTGAGTGATGAAACATATACGTCAAAGTATGCTTGTATTGGGATGGGAATTGTTGTGGATCGTCTTCCCCTTCTTTTTGATGCAGTTAATGAAAAAGGATTAGCAGGTGCCGGGTTAAATTTTACGCATTTTGCTAAGTTTAACGAAAAAGCTGTTGATGGAAAAACGAATATTTCAGGTTCAACTTTCTTATACTGGGCATTAAGTAATTTCTCAAATTTAGATGAATTAAAAGAAGCTTTAAAACAGTTAATTATTACGAATATTCCAGTTAAAGAAGGGCTTCCTGTTGCAGGACTTCACTGGATGTTTACAGATTTAAGTGGAAAAAGTATTGTCATTGAGTACATGGAAGATGGAATGCACGTATACGACAATCCAGTAGGAGCCTTAACAAATGATCCAACTTTCCCTTGGCATTTAACAAATCTATGCCAATATGTAACATTAGATACAAAAACTCCAGCACCAAAACAATTTGGAGAATATGTTGCTAAACCATTTGGTCATGGGCTTAATATGTGTGGAATTCCAGGAGATGCTTCTCCAGCTGCACGATTTGTTCGAACAGTCTATTTCCGTGATACAGTTGTCGAAGCAGATGATGAAGTCAGTGGTGTTTCAGCATTCTTCCAAGTGCTAACAGGTGTTACCGTCATAAAAGGAAGCGAAATTGATCCAAATGGAGATATGAATTACACTGTCTATAAATCTTGTATGTGCCAAGAATCAGGAACATACTACTACACAGATTATAAAAACCGTCGTATTAGTGCCGTTTGCTTATCAAAAGCCGACCTAGATGGAAAAGAAATCATCAGCTTTGAATATCAAGGTAAACAAGATATTTTATTCCAAAACTAAATCAGATAAATAAAAAAA
>NZ_AEXQ01000023.1:0-6722 GCF_000191865.1 Turicibacter sp. HGF1 | reverse complement strand
TTTTTTATCCTAAAATACCGGCTTTGCGTCGTTTACTTTTGCCTTTTTGACCTTTTACCATTTCACGACTCGGAATCATATGATTGTTTTGATTAGCTGTTTGTTGTTTCTTTTTATTTAATAAATCTTGAATAGATTGTTTAGTTGTGGATTGATTCATGATGAAAACTCCTTATCTCTTAAAATTCTTATCCTAATTGTAACGAACTTTTTGATTCCTGACTATATAAAACAAGTAAAATAGAACGAAAAAGATAAAATTTTGACATAGGACTTGAATTTAAATTGATTATTTGATAGAATAATGTGGAATTTGCGAATAAAATCTTTTTAATTTTTACAAGTGTTGAACCCCCACTTTGAACAAACTTCAAATTGGGGGGTTTTTCTATGTGAAAATAAAGAAAACGGTTCGCAAGAGTTTAATTTTAGTTAGAAATGAGGGGTAAGATGCCAAAAAACAATCGTAAATTTTATAAACGATTATTTATCTTAGCAATACCAATTGTCTTACAAAACTTGATTACATCATCGTTAAATATGTTAGATACGATGATGATAGGAAGTTTAGGAGAAGTCCAACTTGCAGCTGTTGGTGTTGCGAATCAGTTTTATTTCTTATATAGTTTACTTGTGATGGGAATTGGAGCAGGATGCTCGATTTTAATCGCTCAATTATGGGGAAAAGAAGACACAGAGAATGTTAAAAAAGTTTTACAACTCGGGTTAGCAGCAGGAATAGTTTTTGCTGTTATTTTCACCGTGATTGGATTCTTTGGTTCAGAATCGATTATTAAAATATTTAATCCAGATCCAGATGTTATCCGTTTTGGAAGTGAGTATCTTCGTGTTTCTATTTTTAGTTATTTAGCGACGGCTATTTCATTTGTATTTGCTGGTGCACTTCGTAGTATTGGAAATACTGCATTACCGATGTGGGGAAGTTTAATTGGATTAATCATTAATGGCGTATTCAATGCAATTTTAATTTTTGGATTACTTGGATTCCCAGCACTTGGAGTAGTAGGGGCGGCCATCGCAACACTAATGGCTCGATTAGTCGAATGTTTTATTATCATCATCGTCGTGGCCTTAAAAGTTAAACCACTAAACTTATCATTCAAGCAACTCGTTACATTTGATCGTCTAATGGCGGGGATGTTATATCAAGCAGCTTTACCTGTTGTTTTGAATGAAGCTTGTTGGGGATTAACAAATATTACTTATAATATCATTTATGGTCGAATGGGAGTAAATGCCATTGCTACGACACAAATTACGACGACGATTATGAATTTATTTATGATTGTGGTCTTTGGAATGGCCCATGCTTCTGTAGTGGTCATTGGAAACGAAATTGGAGCAAATCAAGAAGAGCAAGCGATTATTTACGCTAAAAAGATTATTCGCCTCGCGTTAATTATTGCGGTCGTCATGGCGGTTGGTCTTGTTTTATTTGCACCAGCCATTGTTGGAATTTATAAGGTTTCAGATCTTGTGCGACAAAATGCGATTCAAATCTTGTATATCTTTGCTATTTTTATGCTGCCACGTGTTTATAATGGTGTTCAAATTGTTGGAATTTTACGTGGAGGTGGAGATGCAAAATACGGTTCAATTGTTCAAGGTTTAAGCATGTGGATTTTTGGAATTCCGTTTGGAATCATTGGAGCCTTTATTTTTAAATGGCCGATTACCTATGTCATCTTCCTTATTTCATGTGAAGAAGTAATCCGTTATTTAATTATTAGTCGTCGTTTCCGTTCAAATAAATGGATAAATAATATGGTTCGTGAAATGGCATAAAATTTCTAAAATAGACTTGTTTTTCAGACTCTTTCTAGCTATAATAAGGTAAAATAGTTAAAGATTATGATAAGAAAGAGTAAATCTAGTCAACTTTTTTAGAGAGCTAACGGGTGGTGGAAGTTAGTAAAGCATCTAGGTTGAAGCAGTCTTTGAGTCGCTAGCTGAGAACTAAAAAGCATGTCTTTTTAATTAGGCTAAGACGTTCCCTCGCGTTACTGAGGACTTGAGTGGGTAATTTAAATTACTTATTAGGGTGGTACCGCGAAGTAGTCCTTCGTCCCTTTTTGGGATGAAGGACTTTTTTTATTTTCATTTGAGCTAGGAGGAAAGATGATGGAAGAAATCTTAGAGATTTTAGAACAAAATAGTCGATATACCGACGAGCAAATTGCCGTGATGACCGGTAAAACAGTAGAAGAAGTTCGCGAAGCGATTCAAGATTATGAAGAGCGAAGTATTATTGCAGGCTATACAACCCTTATCAATTGGGAGAATACGGGTCATGAAACAGTGACGGCGTTAATTGAGGTAAAAGTGACACCACAACGTGGAGCAGGATTTGATAGTGTCGCAGAACGCATTTATAAATTTGATGAAGTGCGTGCTTGTTACCTGATGTCAGGTGGATTTGATTTAACGGTCATTGTGGAAGGAAAAACGATGAAGCAAGTCGCGATGTTTGTTTCTGAAAAATTAGCCGTTCAAGAATATGTCTTAAGTTGTTCAACACACTTTGTCTTAAAAAAATATAAAGATCATGGAACCATCTTTAAAGACCAGGAATTTGATGATCGTGAGGTTGTGATTTTATGAGATTAGAAAATATGATTTTAGAGAATGTAAAAAAAATGCCACCATCTGGGATTCGAAAGTATTTTGATATGGTGCATGAAATGGAAGGTGTGATTTCTTTAGGAGTAGGCGAGCCTGATTTTGTGACTCCATGGAATGTTCGTGAAGCGGGAATTTATTCACTTGAACAAGGTCATACCCATTATTCTTCGAATGCTGGATTCATGGAATTGCGTCATGAAATTTCACGTTATTTACATCGCCGTTTTAATTTAAGCTATCAGGTGGATGAAATTTTAGTAACCGTAGGAGGGAGCGAAGGGATTGATCTTGCACTTCGAGCACTTGTTGGTCCGGGTGATGAAGTCATCATTCCAGAACCAAGTTTTGTCGCATACAAAGGATGTACGACATTTACTGGAGCCACACCTGTTGTGATTGAATTAAAGGCTGAAAACGAATTTAAATTAACTGCAGAAGAATTAGAAGCCGCGATCACGCCTAAAACAAAAGTTTTAATCATGCCGTTTCCTAATAATCCTACGGGAGCGATTATGACACGTGACGAACTTGAAAAAATCGTAGAGGTTGTCAAAGATAAAGACATCATTATTATTTCGGATGAAATCTATGCGGAATTAACATATGAAAAGGAGCACGTTTCCATTGCAAGTTTTGATTGCGTGAAAGATCAAACATTGGTGATTAATGGATTTTCAAAAGCGTATGCGATGACAGGATGGCGACTTGGATACGTCTGCGGTCATCCAACTTTAATCAATGCCATGAAAAAAATTCATCAATATGCGATTATGTGTTCCCCAACAACCTCGCAATATGCTGCGATTGAAGCGATGAAAAATGGAGATCATAGTGTTGAGACGATGGTTAAAGAATACAATCGTCGTCGTCGAGTCCTTGTGAATGGATTTAGAAAGTTGGGTCTTGATTGCTTTGAACCATTAGGAGCTTTTTATGTTTTTCCGTGTATTCAATCAACGGGATTATCATCGGATGAGTTTTGTGAGAAATTATTACGATCAGAAAAAGTTTTAACCGTTCCAGGTAATGCTTTTGGGGATTGTGGGGAAGGATATATTCGTGCGTGTTATGCGTCATCTATGGAAAATATTATGGAGGCGTTAGTTCGAATTGAACGTTTTTTAAAACAAAATCCAACACGTTAATTAAACAAAAGAAAAGGTGAAGCTTTTGAAACATCAAGAAGAGTTAGCGACAAAGCCGGTTTATCGCTTATTAATTCAATATTCGATTCCTGCTATCGTAGGGATGATTGTTAATGCCCTGTATAATGTGGTAGACCGTATTTTCATTGGAAATATTCCCGAGGTCGGTTCACTCGCCATAACAGGTGTTGGCATTACGCTACCAATTATCACCATTATTCTAGCCTGCGGGATGTTAGTAGGAGTTGGAAGTACCGCTAATATCTCGATTAAATTAGGGCAGGGGGAGCGAGAAAATGCAGAGCGTTTAATAGGAAATAATATCACCTTATCGACCATTATCGCTTTAGCATTGACGGTTCTTGGCCTTGTTTTTAAAACGCCGATTTTAAATTTATTTGGGGCAAGTTCAAGCACTTTGCCTTATGCCGATCGGTATATTACAGTGATTTTATATGGAACGATTTTTAATGTGATGGGCTACTCTTTAAACAGTAACATTAGAGCAGATGGAAACCCCAAAATGGCTGCTTTAACGATGGTTGTTGGATGCATCATTAATATTATTTTAGATCCTATTTTTATCTTTGGATTAGGATGGGGAATTCAAGGAGCGGCTATCGCAACTGTTATTTCTCAGGCTACAACTGCTATTTGGGTGTTACTTTATTTTGTTATGGGAAAATCACGATTGACGTTTAAATCAAAATTCTTGAAGCTTGAGTCTAATTTAGTCAAAAGTATCCTCGCAATTGGATCAGCTCCATTTGCTATGCAATTAGCGGCGAGTTTAGTTCAAGTGGTCTCAAATAATACGTTAAAAGCTTACGGTGGTGATTTAGCCATTGGAGCTTTTGCGACGATTTCTTCCATTTCGATGATGTTTTTAATGCCGATTTTCGGTATTAATCAAGGAGCACAACCAATCATTGGTTACAATTATGGAGCTCGTGAATACCATCGAGCGAATCAGACCTTTTTATACTCTGTTTTAATGGCGTCTGCTTTTTTAACCATAGGTTTTATTGTGATTGAATTTTTCCCAGAAATGATGATTTCACTTTTTAATCGTGATCAAGAGTTGATGGCGATTACAGTCAAAGGGATTCGGATTTATTTATTCATGTTTCCATTTGTCTCGATTTCAATTATTGGATCCACGTATTTTCAGTCCATTGGAAAAGCACGGATTGCTATGATTCTAAGTTTATTAAGACAACTTATTTTATTAGTTCCTTTGCTTTTAGTTTTACCTCCTTTTTTAGGATTAGATGGTGTTTGGTTGGCACAACCCATTTCGGATACATTAGCAATCTCAATCACCCTCTATTTCTTAGTCAAACAATTTAAAAAAATGAAGCGATTAGAACTAGCAAAAGGCGAAAAGCACTGAAATTTTTCAGTGCTTTTTTTGGTTGTTCTAACATAAATTGTAATATGAATTAAAGGGGAGGATTTCAACATTGAAACGTCGTATTTACAAAGTAATCATTAAACTAATCATCGCGGTTGTCGTATTGGGAGTTATTTTAATCGGAGGAATTTTAGCATATCGACGAATTGAACAGCGACACGTTCAAAGTCAAATTAATCAAATCATTGATAGCGGTGGAATCAGTGAAATAAGAGAAATAGAATTAGGAGGTGTGACGCAATACATTGCAATCGAAGGGATGAGTCAAAGTAAACCACTGTGCTTATATTTACATGGTGGGCCTGGCTTATCTGTTCCATATGGGATTAGTGCACGTGGACAAAATCAAGATTTGCTGACACATTGTACGGCTGTTTATTGGGATCAACGGGGATCAGGAAAGAGCTATGATGAGACCTTGACTAGTCAAAATGTCTCTTTAACACAATTGCAACAAGATACAAAAGAATTAATCAATTATTTATTAGAAACGTTTAATAAAGACAAACTTTATGTAATTGGATTTTCTTGGGGAACTGTTCTCGGAATGAACTTAGTAAAAGAAATTCCGCAGCTCATTGAAGCATATTTTGGCATTGGACAAGTCGTCAATCCATCTAAATCTGATTTAGAACTGTATGAATGGCTTATCGATGAATACGCAAGTATTGGGGCGAATGAATTAGTTTTAGCACTGAAACAAATGGGATACCCGCCTTATCAAAAGGTAGCGCATCAAGAACTTTTTACGAAAGCAATTACTAATAGTGGAGCTTATATTAAAATGCACGATGGTGTAGCGGGACTCAATATTTCAAAATGGATTGCTCAAGCCTTCTCATCACCTGACTTAAGTATAAAGGAAGCTTATGAAACGTTGTTTAAAACATCACATAAGGTTTTAACACAAAGTAACTTATGGGCTGAATTGAATGCGGTTCAATTTGATGAAGACATGACAAACCTTAAAATTCCAATCTATTTTATATCAGGAGTCGATGATTATATCTGTTCAAAAGACTTATTACAACAATGGTTTCAAAAACTCCAAGCCCCTAAAAAGGATTATCTCATCTTAAGTCACTCAGCTCATTATATTTCAACACAAGATGAACCATCCATGAATGATTTTATCAAACAAATTATTAATGAGGTTTATCCAACAAAAGAAATAAAGGATGAAGCCGGATTGAATGAAGTGAATTGAAAAGAGTGCTTAATAATGGAAAGTAACGGGATTTTTCCGATATTGAAATATAATCGGTTAGCCATAGTGGAAATCAGAAAAAATAAGATAATTCATAGCTTATGAGATGAAATTAAAGTCATTACTCATGATATATTTTAATATTAAATGATAATTAAGATTTATAACGGTAAAAAACATTTACTTGTATCTCAAATCACTCTGCCCAGCTCATCAGGTAAAAGTTAGACAATAAAACGAGGAGATAATAGAAATCTAGCATTTTCACTTGATGTATGAGTTTTTATTATCAAGAAAGAATTAATTTAACTCC
>NZ_AEXQ01000024.1:0-42553 GCF_000191865.1 Turicibacter sp. HGF1 | reverse complement strand
GCATTGTTTAAAGCTTAAATAACAATACACTTTGTCATTTGTTGAGAAAAGTGATAATTAATAAATTTTTTTGAACGTAAATCCATTACTGATGCTAAATAGCACCAACCTTCTTCTTGAACGTGAATATAAGTAATATCTGATATCGATTTTTGGTTAATTGAGATCGTTGAAAAGTCCTGTGTTATAGAATGTCATCATGTTCTAAAACAAGTTCATTAGATTGTTTATAAGGGTATCCTTCTTTTGAATAAATAGAGGCTAATCCAGCTGACTTCATTAATCGTTGGATACGTTTCTAGCTGACATACCATCCTTCTTTAAGCAATTGACGATGTACCTTAATTTCACTGTATCAACGCTTGCTTTCAAAAAATTTTCTTAATATGCTCAAATAGTTATTGATTTTCACGTCTTTATTTAGGCTCACTTTGATGCTTAGATTGATAAAAAGTATTTCTTGGAACATACCTTACAAAGTTGCTTCACATCATGTTCTGAACAATGTTGATCAATAAACTGGTATAATTTAGACTGGTTTACTTTCTTTCTTACGAATATAGTCATAGCCTTTTTTGAATTTCACTCTCCTCCTGTAAACGTAACATTTCTTTATATGTTTAAATTTTTCTAATGTCAATTCAGTATCATCGATTGAGGCAATCAGAGAAAGTTGTTTAATCCACTTATGAATAGTTACTTCAGATATACCACATTCACGACTAAAAATTTTGACAGCATGTCCAGTTTTATAGAGTTCAACAACCATTGATTTAAATTCAGAATTATATTTTTTCATACAGATAAATCCTTTTATTAAGTCTATTGTAACGACTTAAATTAAGTGTATCTATAAAACTATACTAGCACCATACCAATTGTTATAATACAAAATAAATACGGAATTTATTATGGATAGACTTCATGACGTATAAATTCGCTTTTTAGTAACTTTCTACTTGATAGGTACTACTTCAATTTATAGGATGTCTTTTTTTAGTTCAATGAAGAATTAAATAATTTTTTAAAAGGATAACAATTGGTATTATGATAAAATAGATAATAGTATTTTGTTGATTAAATTAGGGGGCTTAAAGATGATAAGTTTTATTATTTTACAATATAATCTATATGAAAAAACAATTGAAAGTATCAAAAGTATTGAGAAATTTAGTGAGATAGATTATAAGATCGTAGTTGTAGATAATCACTCTAGTAATGATGCTTATAAAATAATTTGTGATAAATATAGAATGAATGATAATGTGTACGTGATTCAAACAATAAGAAATTTAGGATTTGCAAAAGGAAATAATTTTGGTATTAATTTTGCAAAAGAAAAGTTTAAAACTAGATATTATTTTGTTATTAATAATGATATATATCTAAATAATAATCTAACGTTTAATACTATAGAAAAATGGGATTATTTAAATTTTGATGTAATGGGACCAGATATCTGGAGGCTAGATACTCAAGAACATCAAAACCCATTACCCAAAGTAAATTATAATTTAGCATGGTTATATACATATTATGTTATTTATAAAATCTATGAGATACTTAATATTCTTTACTTAGATAGCATTTTACATAAATTAGCTATTTGGGCACTTAACACTATAAATAGGAAAAAAAATTCTCAAGTCATAATAAATGAGATTCAAGAAGTTTCTAAATTACATGGGAGTGCTTTAGTATTCTCTGATAGATTTATAGAGAAATTTAGATCACCATTTAATGAATTAACGTTTATGTATTTAGAAGAAGATTTTTTAGCATTAAGATGCTTACGTTCAAAAGCAAAGGTAATTTATTTTCCTGAAACCCAAGTATTACATGACCATGGAAGCACAGTAACCAAGATTACTCAAAACAATCACATAAAGCGAAAATATATATTTAAAAATAATAGTGATTCATTTAAAAATCTAATTAAATATTATAAAAGTAAAGAAATTTAAAAAAGAATAGCGTGGTAAAAGTATATGATTAAGGTTAGTGTAATTGTCCCAGTTTATAATGGAGAAGAGTATATAAGAAAGTGTTTAAATTCATTAGTTAATCAAACATTAGATAGTTTAGAAATAATTGTAATTGATGATGGGTCGAAAGATAATACTAAAACGATTTTGGATGAATTTATATATCAATATCCAGAAATAATAAAAGTATATAGTGTCAGTAATGGAGGCCAGGGAAGGGCCCGTAATTATGGCGTACAATTTGCAACTGGAAAATATATTGGATTCGTAGACAGTGATGATTATGTCTCACCAACAATGTATGAGACGTTATATCAAAAGGCTATTAGCGGTGATTATGATTTGGTCATATCCTCATATTATAGAGTGGATGAACAGGAAAGAATTTTATTTAGTGAGATGAAGGAAAGTAAACCAAACAAATTGGATATTAATACAAGTCCTTGGAATAAACTTTATAAAAAATCTATTTGGAATGAATATAATATAAAATTTTCAGAAGGGTTATGGTACGAAGATTTAGAGGCGGTTATTCCATTTTTATTTATATCTAATAAAATAGGATGGATAACTGAAGAATTATATTATTATGTTCAAAGACCCAATTCTTCTATTAATTTATATGATAATCGTGTGGAAGATATATTCTCGGTATTTAACCATATCTATGATTTTTGTAATCAAAATAACTTATTTAAAAATAATTATATGGAGATAGAGTATTATTTTATTATGCATTTAGTATTTGGTCATTTATCAAGATGCAGCAGTGAAAAAAATATTTTTAGAAGGCATAAATTAATTTCTCAAACACGACAATACATGAGCTCAAAGTTTAAGGCGTATCAATGTAATAAGTATTTTTCTTTTCAATATGTTATAAAAGATAAAAGCTTATTTACTGCTTTTAAATTTATTGGATTAAAGATGTTTTACTTAAATTTCTTTGATATTATTTTATTGTTATACATAGCTTATCTAAAGCTAAATAAACCACTAAAAAGATGGTAATTAATTAAGATGAAAAAAGAATAAAAGCATATATTACATTATATATGCTATAATTAATGATAATATATGACAAAAAATGAGATAGAGAAGTGATTATAAAGGGAGAAAAATATATGCTAAAAACTTTACTTATAATCCCAGCATTTAATGAAGAAAAAAATATTGAGCGTGTTGTCGAAAATTTAAAAATAAATCTTCCTGAATGTGATTATGTAGTTGTTAATGATTGTTCGAGTGATAAAACGAGAAAAGTATGTTTAAAAAATAACTATAATTTTATAGATTTACCTATTAATTTAGGCTTGGCGAGTGCTGTACAAGTCGGGTATAAATATGCCTACGAGCATGGTTATGATGTTGCCATACAGTATGATGGTGATGGACAACACCGTGCTGAATATATTCCATTATTAGTACAAGAAATAAAAAATGGTGCGGATATTGCCATTGGATCGCGTTTTGTAAATGCAAAAAAACCTTGGAATATGAGAATGGTAGGATCTAGATTAATTACGTTATCAATCGCATTAACAACTGGAGTTTTAGTACAAGACCCGACGAGTGGAATGCGAGCCATTAATCGTAAGTTAATTCAAGAATTTGCATTTAATATGAACTATCCTCCTGAACCAGATACAATAGCTTATCAAATAAGAAAAGGTGCTGTTGTAAAAGAAATTCAAGTTGAAATGGATGAGCGAATTGAAGGGACTAGTTATTTAGGGTTTACGAATAGTATCCGTTATATGATGCGAATGTTAACAAGTATTTTATTAGTTCAGGGATTTAGAAAGTAGGGATTTTTATGGGACGTATTATTTCACCGGAACTTCAAGTATGTTTAGTCTTAGGTTCGCTGGGTACCTACTTATACATTATTTATAAGATAAGAAAATCAAATGTTCGTATTGATGATATGATTGTATGGATTATTGGCAGTATTGTATTGTTATTACTTAGTGTCATCCCATGGATTCCAGCCAAATTAGCAGAAATAATAGGATTTATGTCTGCTGCTAATTTAATTTTTACTTCAATTATCGCTTTTCTACTTTTTATTGTATTTGGCCTATCTGTTAAATTAAGTCAACACCATGAAAAACTTAAAGATTTAACTCATAAGGTTGCAATATTAGAGAAAAATATTAAGGAGAATAAAAATCTCTAATTGGTATATCCAATTAGAGATTTTTTTGTTTTGTATACATTAAATTTTTTCATCGGTGGTATAATAAGGAATATAAAGTCAACATAAGTCTGTTTTAGGAGCGGGATGATGAAAAAAATATTCATTATAGGGTTGATATTCGTTTTTAGTATATTGAAGGATCAGGATGAAATTTTAGCAGAAACTAATTATCAGCCTAACTTAACAGTAGATGAAGTAGTAAAAAGACTTGAAAGTTATACGCCTAGCGGATTAACCAATTATCATCAGGTAATTGATCAGTTATTTTCTCTTGAATCTTTGATGGATTTATTTAGTCCGTATTATTATTACAGTATTAATACAGTCTCTAGTAGTGCAAAAGAAACCACTCGTATGAAAACGGTGAGTACTTATTGTGATCCTTATTTTTATGAGGTTGCAATGTCTAGGTCTGATGGAACATTTGAACATGTTGCTTGTGTTGAAACGTTTGATGAAGCGAAGCAGGTTAAGGAACGTGTGGGAAACTTAGTGTTTGAGGATATTCCGGTTGTTTTAAATGATGGAATGATTGTGATGTCATTTACTCCTGCTATTATTCAGTTTAAAACGACGTCTTGTGGTGCGAATCATAATTTAAAAAGTCGTGCTGGTTCGAATGCTAAGCAAGATACTTATATTAATGCGTGTTATATTGATGATGCTTTTTTGCTTGATGAATCACAGGATGATTTCCAGGTTTATATGTCTGGATATGATGGATGGATTTCAAGACATGTGCTGTATGATGCACCAAGTGGTAGTGAAACGTGGGTAAATATTGTTCCTAGCAATCAGGTTCAAAACGTTTCTTATTATGAAGTGATGGGGGAGGACTTAGTTCATCATATTTCTAAGGATGTGCGTGATGAATTAGCCTCGTCATCAGTCATTATTGGGAAAGCACCTGATTTTATGGTTGAGAATCAGAAGTATTATAGTTATGATGGCAACTATTTTTATGATGATTGGACTAAGATTACAGCTGATAAGCAGTATGCTTTGAATTTGGATGATCCTTATTATAATTATTTTCAGTATCTACCTTATCGTTCAAAAACTAATTATAGCTTTGATGAGTTAAATACCTATTTAAATGAACTTGGTTATACGTTAAAACCGACTAGCTATCCTGCAAATACTAACGAAAGTCAGTTAGTTGGTGAGGGTGAAAGTTTTATTGCAGCCCAAGAAGAGTTTGGAATCAATGGTGGTCTTGAATTTTCAATGGCGCTTCATGAAAGTGGTCAAGGTCGAAGTAAGATTTCAATTGAAAAGAATAATACGTTTGGAATGAATGCAACGGATAACAATCCTTATGGAAATGCAACGATGTTCACGAGTGTACGAAATGGAGTCTATTATCACGCGCAGCGTTATATGTCTTGGGGATACACAGATGCGCTTGATGATTTTAGATATTTTGGTGCCCATGTTGGAAACAAGGCAAGTGGTATGAATGTGAAGTATGCTTCTGATCCGTATTGGGGTGAAAAAATTGCAGGTTGGTATTATCGTATGGATAAAGCGCTAGGTGGCAAAGATTATAATTACTATCAACTTGCTATTAAGCTGGATAATGAAATGATTCCAGTTTTATCGGACGACGATAAGACGGTGTACTTAACAGCCAACGGTAAAAGTAATTTACCGATTTCTAATTATCCTTTCCTAGTGTTAGAGAGAGGTGATGAATTACTGAAAATTCAAAGTGACATGGCGATTGAACCTAGTACGCAGCAAGCTTTGATTAATTCAAACTATGTATTTAAAGATAGCGCAGGATATGTGGATAGTAATGATCTTTTATTAGTGAATGAGACCACTATCAATAATCCCACTCAAATTTTGACTTATTTAAATTTAGGAATCGGTGACTCTCTTCCAATTCGTTCAGCTTTAGAAAGTTTAGGATATCATTTTGAGGCAGTTGAAATTGATTGTTCGATTGATGGGGTGATAGAAATTGGGCCAAGCTCTATCACTGCTTTGAATCCAGGACTTGTACGGGTTAGTATTTTACACGATGGAGAGGTTATTGGAAGTTTTGATATTCGTGTTAGCATTCCCGTAGAATCGCTGGAAATTTTAAATCATAGCAAATCTTTAAAAACTGGAAAAACGATGCAGTTAGAATTTGGAGTAGCGCCAAGCAATGCAAGTAATCAACAAGTGATGTGGATTTCTAGCGATGATCAGGTTGCTACAGTTGATCAAAATGGATTGGTGCAGGGAATATCACCTGGGGATGTGACAATAACGTTGTTAAGTGATGATAGTGGGGTTAAGAGTGAAATCAAGATTCAAATTAAAGAATAATATATTGAAAAGCGACCAATATATAAGTCCAGTTAAAAGTTTTTCACACTTGGAAAACTTTTAACTGGACTATAGTGACACCTAAGGATCAAAAAGACTTCAGTACTGAGACTTATTTATAATAGTGAAATATATTTCTGTTTGTATATAGAATAAAAAATTATAACAAACATTAATCCCTATGGAAGATTTAAGATTTTGGCTCTGTTAGACGAAAATGTTGTTTTTAATACTTCATTCGCTTAAAGCAAAGATCACCTTTAAAAATTCTTAGTTAAAATCATTGCTATTAAGCATTTTTACCCACCAACAAAATTGTCTAACACAGCGAAGATTTTTAAAAAAATGGGGATAAAATAGAGATTAATTGGGAATCATAAAGTGGAAAACTCATTTGAGGGAGCTATGTTTATGGTCGTTATTGTATTTTTGATTTTATCTATTTTAATTTTGTTTTTATTTTTTGTGAATAAAATTCGTGTGACACAAATTAATCCATCTAATTTATTTAATTGGATGAAGTGGTATGCTTTATTTTTAGTTGTTTATTATGTTCTATCTTCTAATCAATATTATATTGATGGGATGAAGCAACCCTTTATGGATATCATTAATCTAAGTGTCTTAATCATTATTTCGTTTGGAATGATACTGTATGTTCAACAATATTGTATTGAAAAAGAACGAGAGCAAAAACTTAAAGAATTGGCAGTAGCTTATGCTTTGATGGAAAATGAACTTCGTCAAAAGGAAGCTGATTCTATTAATAAAAATTAAGAAGATAGTTTAAAACTATCTTTTTTTAGTTATATAATAAGTATTATGACAACTTGGAGGAGAAATCATGACTACAATTAAAATAGATCAACAATTAAAAGAAAAAGTTCCGGGATATTGTTTAGCGGTTATGTCATTTGAAATGACGGTTAAACCAACAGATGACGCATTAAAGAATGAAATGTTAGAGATGGAAAAAGACGTGATGAATCGATTAACTCTTGAAACGTTATTAAAAGAACCACGTATTGCTGCAGCTCGTAGTGGGTATAAGGCATTAGGTAAGGACCCATCACGTTATCGTTTATCAACTGAAGCACTTCTTCGCCGTTTAATTAAAGGAAGTGGTCTATATTTTGTAAATAATGCAGTTGATATCGGAAATGTTTTATCTGTTAAAACTCAAAGAAGTGTCGCAGTTCTTGACCTTGATAAAATTCAAGGAGATGTGCTGATTCGTATAGGAAAAGATGAGGCTTACGAAGGGATTGGCCGTGGCCAAATTAATATCGAAAATATTCCAGTCTATTGTGATGAGATAGGACCTTTTGGGACTCCGACATCTGATACGCCAAGAACTCGTATTACGGAAGAGACGAAAAAGATTTTATTATTTATTACATCGTTTAATGGAACTGATGGATTGGAAGAAGATGCGAAGTTGGCACAGGATTTATTTACTAAGTATGGCGAAATGATGAATTTATCAATGGATTTAGTGGAATAATGATACTATCTAAAGTAGACTTATGATATAATCTAGAAATGGATTTTTATTTTATAAAAAGGAAATTTTTGAATCTTAGCGAGGTGTTTTTATGGAAATGGTCAATGAAAATTCAAACTTCATTAAGACGATTATGAAAGAGGATTTAGAAAGTGGTAAACATAAAGAGATTATTACACGTTTCCCACCAGAACCAAATGGTTACTTACATATCGGACATGCGAAAGCGATTTTAACAAATTATTTATTAGCTAAAGAATTTGGCGGAAAAATGAACCTTCGTTTTGATGATACAAATCCTGTAAAAGAAGATGAAGAATATGTTCAAGGAATTATTAACGATATTAAATGGTTAGGTGTAGAGTATAACCAATTATTATTCGCTTCTGATACTTTTGATAAAATGTATGAACATGCAATCGATTTAATCAAAAAAGGTAAAGCTTACGTTGATGATCAAACTCCTGAACAAATGCGTGAAAATCGTGGAACATTAACTCAACCAGGAGTTGAATCTCCATACCGTAATCGTACAGTAGAAGAGAATCTAGAGTTATTTGAAAATATGAAAAATGGTCTTTATCCAGATGGTTCTCGCGTACTTCGTGCAAAAATTGATATGGCTTCACCTAATATGAACTTACGTGACCCTGCTTTATATCGTATTTTACATACAGAGCATCATAATACAGGTAATAAGTGGTGCATTTACCCAATGTATGACTATGCTCATCCACTTGAAGATGCATTTGAAGGAATTACTCACTCTTTATGTTCATTAGAATATGAGGATCACCGTCCACTTTATGATTGGGTAATTGAAAATTGCGAAACAGAAGCTAAACCTCGCCAAATTGAATTCGCTCGTTTAAACATGAAAAATACAATCATGTCAAAACGTTATTTAAAACAATTAGTTGATGAAGGGATTGTTTGTGGATGGGATGATCCACGTATGCCAACAGTTGCAGGACTTCGTCGTCGTGGATATACAGCAGAAGCTATTACCAACTTCATTCAAGAAGCGGGATTGTCTAAAGCGGTTAGTACAATTGATCCACAAATGTTAGAACACTTCATCCGTGAAGATTTAAAATTAAAAGCGCCTCGTACAATGGCAGTGTTAAAACCTTTAAAAGTTGTAATTACAAACTATCCAGAAGGACAAGTTGAATATTTAGACGCTGAGATTAATCCAGAAGTTCCTGAAATGGGAATGCGTAAAATTCCATTCTCTCGTGAAATTTATATTGAACAAGAAGACTTCATGGAAAATCCAGTTCCTAAATACTTCCGTTTATTCCCTGGAAATGAGGTTCGTTTAAAACACGCTTACTTCATCAAGTGTACAGATGTGATTAAAGACGAAGAAGGTAATATCACTGAAATTCATGCGACATATGATCCAGAAACAAAATCAGGATCAGGATTCACAGGACGTAAAGTAAAAGGAACAATTCACTGGGTAGATGCAACACACAACATCCCAGCAGACTTCCATTTATACGAACCATTATTAATCGAAAATGAAGAAACAGAAGGATTACCATTCTTAGAGCGCATCAATAAAAACTCTGAAGAAATCGTACAAGGATTCGTAGAAGAAAACATGAAAGATGTAAAAGGACACGACAAATTCCAATTCTTCCGCCATGGATACTTCAACGTGGATCCAATCCGCACAAAAGACGGAAAACTATCATTCAACCGAATCGTATCATTAAAATCAAGTTTTAAATTATAAAGCTGTGGCAGTGGACTTACCGCCTGTAATTAAGCTTTTTATATAGAAAACACGCTCTACATGAGCGTGTTTTCTTTTAGACGAAGTCTCTATTGTTGGACAGGTATCGAAGCCCACAGCTAAGTTTATATAAGGCCACGTTCATTGAACGTGGTTTTTTTTTTCTAAAGTGCTTAATCACTGATGGGGAGGGCCCATTATGCGAAGTATTAATCTTTATCTTTAATGATGTGTATGAAAAACACAGAGGGTGAATAAAACTGTAGAGGTTCCTTAATCATTGTCGAAGATAATCTACTACTTAATGGTCAGGGGAATTAGCATTTGGTAGAGGTCTAAAATCTTAGAATTCGCGTCGTCAATTCTAAGATTTGCATTATTCTAGTTGAGCTTTTTTATTAGGGGGAAGTTTATAGGAAATACGAGTTTTAAAAGTTAAGATCACGTATAAAATAAGTGTTTTTTTTAAAATTTAAATAAGTATAAATTTATCAATGTTTGGATGTGAATCTAATTTATCAAAAGTTGAATAAGGAATCTGAAATAACTGTAAAATAATAAATATGTCTCTTTTCTAAATTTATTCTCAAAAAATGGCTGAACTTGAACATTTGTTTGTTTAATTTGATAGCTAAAATTGTTATAATAAAACAGAATGTCTTTAAATATGAAATAATTGAAATTTTTATATATAAGACTAAATAATTTTTATAAGGTTAAAAAATTTTTACTTCTGCTTACTAACGGAGGATCATTCTTTGATGTAGGGAATTTATTCCTAGCAGTTGGGGAATGTGTTATCACACACTTAAATCCCTTAGACTATAGGACGTCTTACTATGAAAGCTAAGACTGAGTATAAAAATGTTAAAAAATTATATGTTTGAATATAGAGGTGAAATGATGAATCATTTATTACAGAATATGAATCCACAGCAAAAACAGGCAATTGAGACAACTGAAGGTCCATTACTTGTTATGGCAGGAGCTGGTTCAGGAAAGACACGTGTTTTAACGCATCGTATTGCTTATTTAATGTCTGAAAAATTAGTAGCTCCTTATAATATTTTAGCAATTACGTTTACGAATAAAGCTGCACGTGAAATGAAAGAGCGTGTGGAAAAACTAATTGGTGATCGTGGAAAAGATGTTTGGATTTCAACATTCCACTCGATGTGTGTACGTATTTTACGTCGCGATATCGATTTAATTGGATATGATTTAAACTTTGGAATTTTAGATGATACAGATCAATTAAGTGTCATTAAAACAGTTATGGAAGAATTAAACTTAGATCCAAAACGTCAGTCGCCTAAATACTTTTTAAATCAAATTAGTAATGCGAAGAATGAACTAAAAACCCCTCGTGATTTGCGTAAGGAATTTGAAAATGAAGATGTTATTCGTGTTTATGAAAAATATCAACAAGTATTATTTAAAAATAACCGTGTTGACTTTGATGATTTATTAATGTTAACTGTTCATTTATTTGAAAAAGAGCCTGAAGTTTTAGCATTCTATCAAAACAAATTCCAATATATCCATATCGATGAGTATCAAGATACAAATAATGCTCAATATACCATCGTTAAGATGTTAGCTAAAAAGTTTAGAAATATTTGCGTTGTAGGAGACTCTGATCAGTCAATTTATAGTTGGCGTGGAGCGAATATTGAAAATATTTTATCATTTGAACATGATTATCCTGATGCAACAGTTGTTCTACTTGAGCAAAACTATCGTTCAAAACAAATGATTTTAAACGCAGCTAATGATGTTATTAAAAATAATAGTGGACGTCGTGATAAAAAATTATGGTCTGATCGTGGTGTTGGTGATGTTATTGAATATTACCGTGCAACAGATGGTGATGTAGAAGCAACTTATATAGCAGACAAAATCTCTTATATGCACCGAGATGCACATGAATACCATGAGTTTGCTGTATTATATCGAACAAACTCTCAATCACGTGCGATTGAACAGGCGCTACTTCGTCAAAATATTCCTTATCGTTTAGTTGGTGGACAAAGTTTCTTCAAACGTAAAGAGATTAAAGATTTAATGGCCTATCTGCGATTAATTTTAAATCCTGATGATGATTTATCATTTGCACGCGTCGTTAATGAACCAAAGCGTGGAATTGGGGCAACGTCTGTGGATAAACTTAAAGTTTTTGCAGCTGAGTCTGAACTATCATGTATGGCAAGTATCCAAGATGCAACAGGTGTTATTCCTAAAGCAACATTAAATAAAATGATGGATTTTAAAACAATGATTTATATGATGCGTATGGAAATGGACACGTATTCAATGGTTGAATTAATTGATATGGTTCTTGAGCGTACAGGTTATTTACAAATGTTAAAAGATGAAAAAACAATTGAAGCAGATAGCCGTATTGATAACTTAGAAGAGTTTAAATCGATGGCAGGTCACTTTGAGGAGCAAGAATTAGATTTAATTTTAGCTGAAGAAGAAAGTGAAGAACGTGCTGAAGATTTACCAACATCAGTTAAATTAACGATTTTATTAAATGATTTAATGTTACAAACGGATGTTGAAACGGAAGAAGAATCAAATGAATCAAAAGTAACACTTATGACCATTCATGCTGCAAAGGGTCTTGAGTTCCCTGTTGTTTTCCTTTGCGGATTTGAAGATGGCGTCTTCCCACTACGTTCTGCGATTGAAGAAGGGGCCGATGAATTAGAGGAGGAGCGTCGATTAGCTTATGTGGCGATTACGCGTGCGGAAGATATTTTAATTATTACAAACGCACAAAGTCGCTATCAGTATGGAAATCGTACAGCGAATCCAGAGTCAATGTTTATTCGTGAAATTAGTGAAGAGTATTTAAATAAAACAGGCGTTCAATCACGCCCACGTCCTTCATTTAGTTTAAGTGAAGTATTAGAGCCTAAAAAAGAAGAGCCGAAGCGTAACATTAAAACTATTAGCTTAAACAATAATGCCTCTTGGAATAGTGGCGATAAAGTGGAACATGAATCATTCGGTGAAGGCGTTGTCGTAGGAGTTAAAGGAGAAGTCGTTTCAATTGCTTTTAGTGCTCCGCACGGCATTAAAAAGTTGATGGGATCACATCCTGCTTTGAAAAAACGTTCTTAATGAGTCATGATTAAACATATAAAGAAGAGTAAATATGAGTAACGGAGGATTAGTCATGGAAAAACTTCGAATTGAAGAGTTAACAAAACTTTTAACACAGTATAACCATGAATATTATGTATTAGATAAACCGAGTGTTAGCGATCGTGAATACGATCGTTTAATGCAGGAATTAATGGAACTTGAAGAAAAGCATCCTGAACTTAAGTCTAATACCTCTCCAACGGTTCGTGTTGGAGGAAAGGTTCTAGAAGGATTTAATAAAATTGAACATGAAAAACCGATGTTATCTCTTTCAAATGCTTTTAATGAGGGTGACTTACGTGATTTTGATACACGAGTTAAAAAAGTATCGCCAAAAGCAACATATGTTTGTGAATTGAAAATCGATGGATTAGCCGTGACGCTACATTATAATAATGGAGCCTTTGTTAAAGGGGCAACACGTGGGGATGGGGTCATTGGAGAGGATATTTCGGAAAACTTAAAAACAATCAAAACAATTCCTCTTCATATCAATAATAATCAACCGCTTGAAGTACGTGGTGAAGTTTATATGTCAAAAGCGACGCTTGAGAAGTTAAATGAAGAACGTGCTGCTAAAGGAGAAGAGTTATTTGCAAATCCTCGTAATGCAGCCGCAGGTTCGCTTCGTCAATTAGATTCACGTATTGCGGCAAAACGAAACTTAGCAATGTTTTGTTACGCGGTTCCGAGTGCGGCTGATTTAGGTTGTACAACACATGAGGAGAGCTTACAAAAAATTTCTGAACTTGGTTTTAATGTAAATCCAAATCGTCAAGTCTGCGAAAATATTGATGAAGTCTTAGAGTACATTAACCGTTGGACAAATGCGCGTTTTGATTTACCATATGAAATTGATGGAATTGTAATTAAAGTGAATCAATTACAGGAACAAGATAAGTTAGGAAACACAGTGAAGAGTCCACGTTGGGCGATTGCCTATAAGTTCCCAGCTGAAGAAGTTGAAACCATTTTAACGGATATTATATTTACGGTTGGTCGTACAGGAATGGTAACGCCTAATGCTGTGTTAGAACCGGTTCGTGTAGCGGGAACTCGAGTTTCTCGTGCAACGTTACATAATGAAGATTATGTGACATCACGAGATATACGTATTAATGACCGTGTCATTATTCGAAAAGCAGGAGAAATTATTCCTGAGGTTGTAAAGCCAGTCATTGATGCGCGTAATGGCGATGAAATACCATTTGAAATGATTTCAACTTGTCCACGTTGTTCTAGTGAATTAGTTCGAGAAGCAGGTGAAGCGGATTATTATTGTTTAAATATTGATTGTCCTGCGCGAATTGTTGAAAGTTTAAGTCATTTTGTTTCTCGTGATGCGATGAATATTGATGGACTTGGAATCAAAGTAGTCGAGCAGTTATTTGAACATAAATTAATTGAAAATGTTGCAGACATTTATCGCCTAACAAAAGAGCAATTATTGCCTCTTGAACGTATGGGAGATAAAAAAGCAACGAATCTATTAAATGCAATTGAAGCGAGTAAAGAAAATAGTTTAGAGAAATTATTATTTGGACTTGGAATTCGTCATGTTGGAAGTAAGACAGCTAAGGTTTTAGCAACTCAGTTTGAAAATATGGATTCGTTAATGGATGCAAAATTTGATGACTTTAAAGTAGTAGCAGAGGTCGGAGATGTTATTGCAAATAGTATCGTTCATTATTTCTCTCAAACGGCTAATGTTGAATTAATTAATCAGTTAAAAGAACTAGGGTTAAATATGTCATATAAAGGGGCTCGTTTAGCTGATGCTAATACAGAGCACGTATTCTTTGGGAAAACAGTCGTATTAACTGGAACACTTGAAACGTTATCGAGAAAAGAAGCAGGCATTAAATTAGAATCGCTTGGGGCGAAAGTTTCAGGAAGTATTAGTTCTAATACAGACTATTTAATCGCTGGAGCAAAAAGTGGTTCTAAATTAACCAAAGCGCAGCAATTAGGCGTGACAGTATTAGATGAAGCAACGTTTTTATCGATGATGAATGAGTAGGAGGGGCTAAAAATGAAAAAAATTTATTTAAGATTTTTAAGTGTTTTTGTACTTAGTATACTATTAGTTGCCTGTTCAAAACCTCCAGTTCCAGCAGTACAAGAGGAGAATATTTCGCAAGTGGCTCCAACCAAACAAACATTATATAATGATGCGACAGAACAGTACTATCGTACGATTATTCCATATGTTTCAAGTCCAACTCGTGGATTAGTTTACTCTTATTTAGCTAATAAATATGATATTGAAGAGATGGAGCTTTCGTTAATGCGTTATTCTCAGTCTTATTTCAATACGAATGAAGTTTATTTCCAAGAGGGACAGTATTTAACAAAACCTGTTGTGAAACAAATGTTAGCAAAGAAAAAAACGCAAGCAGAGTTAGAGCAAGCGTTAGCTGAAGATGATGAATATGTTGATTTAGGCTTAAATCCTTCAACTGATGAAACAATTGAAATTAATGGTCTGACCATAAATCCTGTTTATTTATCATATTTACTAGAACAAGATTATGTTGTACTCGAGGGTGATCAAACAACGTTAAAAGGTGTTTCAATTGGACTGGCGTTAAATCCTTATCAAACATGGAAAAATGAAGAATTAGGATATACACAAACCGTTGTCCTAGAAGAAGAAGAACTAATTGCAAAAGGAAAAGAGATTGCTCAACATGCCATTGATATTTTGAGAACTCAAGAAGGTTTTGAAAATGTTGATATCATGGTCGGATTGTATGTTCTACAAGAACAAAGTGCAGTCGTTCCAGGGCGTATGGTAGCTAAAACATTAGTTTCATCAGGCTCAAGTAAAATTAAAAACTGGGATAGTGTTAATGAACAATACTATTTATTACCAGATAGTAAAATTCAAGAAATTGATTATGAGTTATCTGAACAGTTTGTCAAGTTCAAAGATACAATCAAAGAATATTATCCTCACTATTATGGAGTAATCGGAGTCGCTCATTATGTTGATAATAAGCTAGATAATTTAGAGATTACTGTCAATATTGATTTTTATGGATTAGCTGAAAAGCTATCATTCCATCAGTTGTTAGCACAGTTAATGAATGAGACATTCTCTAATTATTATGATATTACAGTCGTAGTGCGTTCAACTGAAGAAATTTTCGGAATTTTAACCCGTAATGCTAATGAAAAAGATATAGACGTAAATTTAATTAATTGGGAGTAAGAAGATCTAACAGAAGAATGTATACTAATTCATAAAATGAGAAGTTTATTTTTATTTCTATTAGAGAGATTGAGTAAATGAAATAGAGGGATGAAATGAAACGATTAATTTGGCGCTTGACTATGACTTTTTGGGCTTTGTTCGTCGTCGTAGTTTGTGCTTTTTGTGTCAATTTTTATTTAAATTATGAAAAAAGTTATTCACAGAAATTATTAGAAATCGATCGTAACTTAAATACTATTGGTGAGGAAATTAATGATACCTTAAC
This sequence comes from Turicibacter sp. HGF1, assembly GCF_000191865.1. Taxonomy (NCBI): domain Bacteria; kingdom Bacillati; phylum Bacillota; class Erysipelotrichia; order Erysipelotrichales; family Turicibacteraceae; genus Turicibacter; species Turicibacter sp. HGF1. Next base: position 26,166 of record NZ_AEXQ01000024.1, on the reverse strand, counting down.
CAAATATACGAATTTAACATTGTCAGTTGGAAGTGTAATTGAGGGGTTTTATGAGAGTTCGTATCAGGTATACCAAACCTTGCCAGATTATCAGATTAATATGATCTTGCAAGAAATAGAAGAATCTAATACAAAAATTTTAACAGACGATAACGTGTTAAGATTAGCTTATCTCCAAACCTTTAAACAGTTAGATATTATTTTGTCAGATTTACAGGAAATGTATATGGAACAATATAATCTTTGCGATTTTGAATTAGTACCTTATTCTAATTCAAATCAATTAGAAGATGAGTTAAAGACGATTGATTATATAGATAAAATAGAGTTGACAAATGGTGTGACTATATTAGAGATTGACAAGGATAATCAACGTCTTGGAAGGACTTATAAAGAAATCCACTACAAGGGAAATCCTATTGGATATATCATGTTAGAGTATTTGGCTCATTATGTAGATATTCCGCTAATTTCGACAATGGATAATATTATTTATTACATCGGAAATAATGTTTATATTCAAAGTGATAGTGCTGATTTAGAGATGGTTGAAGAGTTATCTACCGATAATATCGAGCTAGTTATCAGAGAGTTAACAAATAAGGGGTATTATGTGAGTCGCTTTAGTCCAGCAGATGAAATTGTTAAAATGGTTCATTTTTATTCAACAGCTGAACTACAGGAAATGGTATTAAGGCAAACGATTAGTTTATTTGAGTTTAGTACTATTTTATTGATTATTTTATTCTTATTTGTATCCTATTTACTTTTTATCGTGATCATTAGACCTTGTTATTTATTAGTTGACTATGTAAGACGATGTGGAGAAGGAGATTATACAATTCCACCTGGTATTAACTCGAGTTGGCGTTTTTCATTTGTAAGAATTAGAAATGCTTATTTAGAGAATGAACGTTTACTAGCCGTAAAAGATAATCAAAGTCAGGAACTTGAGTATGCTTGGAAAAAAGCATTAGTTGCTAATCAGGCTAAGACACATTTCTTAGCAAAAGTATCACATGAATTGAAAACACCATTAAATGCGATAAAAGGATATATTCAGTTATTAAAATTAAGTATTGATAATCCAAAACAGTTAAGACAAATTGAAATAATTGATCATTCAAGTGATTTATTATTAAAACAAGTCGATGAATTATTAGACTTCTCTGTAATAGAGGATGGAAAAGTGAAATTAGAAATTGATACGATCGACTTATTCCAAACAGCGCATGTCATTGAAGAATTATTTATTATTAATACGAGTAAGAAAAGTCTTGATTATGTCGTAAATATCGATGAACAAATTCCTTCTGTTTTATATGGTGATGAAGCAAGGATTAAACAAATTATTATTAATTTAATGTCAAATGCTTTAAAATTCACAGAGCATGGCAAAATAGAAGTTAGTTTTGATTTAGATTATCAAACAGAAACTGAAGTTTACTTGAGTATACGAGTAAAAGATACCGGTAAAGGAATTGCTGAAAATAAGTTAAATTCTATTTTTGATTCCTTTACACAAGAAAATAACTCTATTTCTAGACAGTTTGGTGGTACAGGGCTTGGATTAAGTATTTCAAAACGATTAGCTGAAGTAATGGGAGGGAATCTGATTGTAGAGAGTCAAGTGAATGTTGGTTCAACATTTACACTGTTTTTACCTTTATCAAAAATTCCAATCATTATCGAAGATTAAATGCTGAATATGGTTTTAAAAATTATGAAAAACATTTTTGTTTAGATATAGAAAGAATGAGGTGAATCTCATCATGAATGATAAAATTATCGTAAAAGGTGCTAGAGAACAAAACTTGAAAAATATAGATGTTGAAATTCCGCGTAATCAGTTAGTTGTTTTAACTGGTTTATCAGGTTCTGGTAAATCATCACTTGCCTTTGAAACGATTTACGCAGAAGGTCAACGCCGATATGTGGAAAGTTTATCGGCTTATGCCCGTCAGTTTTTAGGCAATATGGAAAAGCCAGATGTAGACTCTATTGAGGGATTATCTCCAGCTATTTCGATTGATCAAAAAACAACAAATCGTAATCCTCGTTCAACAGTAGGAACAGTTACAGAAATTTATGATTATTTACGCCTACTATTTGCTCGTATTGGAAAACCTGTGTGTCCCGTTCATGGTGTAGAGATTAAAGCTCAATCAGTTGAACAAATGGTTGATCGTCTATATGAATACCCAGAACGTACAAGAATGCAAATTTTAGCTCCCATGATTGTAGGTAAAAAAGGAACACATGTTAAAGTGTTTGAACAGTTAAAAAAAGATGGTTATGTTCGCGTCCGTGTTGATGGTGAAATGAGAGATTTAGATGATGAAATCGAGTTAAATAAAAATAAAAAGCATACAATTGAAGTCGTTGTTGATCGTATTGCAATAAAACCAGATTCAAGTGCTCGTTTGGCAGATTCATTAGAGACTGCTTTAAAACTTGGAGCAGGGAAAGTATTAATCGATGTGATAGGAGAAGAAGAATTAGTATTTAGTGAACACTTCTCTTGTCCTTATTGTGATTTCTCTGTTGGTGAATTAGAACCTCGTATGTTTTCATTTAACTCCCCATTTGGAGCATGTCCAGAATGTAGTGGTCTTGGTGTTCAGAAAAAAATCGATGTGGACTTATTAATTCCAGATCCAAAATTATCAATCGCACAAGGTGCTATTCGAGGATGGGAAAAGGAAGAAAATTATGCCCGTAAAATGCTAGATAACGTTTGTCGCCATTATGGAATTGATTTAGATAAACCATTCGAAGAGTTAACAGATAAAGAAAAACAAATTATTTTATATGGAACGACAGAGCCCATTCATTTTTTATTAGAATCTGAGAGTGGGATAAAGCAAGAAAAATTTGATACTTATGAAGGTGTTGTTAATAATCTAGAACGTCGCTATATGGAAACTAATTCATCATTTATGCGCGAATGGATTGAAGGCTTTATGTCTGAATTAAAATGTAAAAAGTGTCAGGGTAAACGTTTATCGCAGCAAGCTTTATCTGTTTTAATTGATGGAAAAAATATTAATGATTTTACTGATCTTTCAATTCAAGAAGCATTAGATTTTATTGAAAACTTAAATTTAAATGATAAAGATAGATTAATTGCAAATTTAATTTTGAAAGAGATTACAGAACGATTAAGCTTTTTAGTTAATGTTGGATTAGATTATTTAACATTAAGTCGTTCAGCAGGATCATTATCAGGAGGAGAAGCACAACGTATTCGTTTGGCAACGCAAATTGGTTCACGTTTATCAGGTGTTTTATACGTGTTAGATGAACCTTCAATCGGATTACATCAGCGTGATAATGACCGTTTAATTGAAACATTAAAATCGATGCGAGATTTGGGAAATACGTTAATTGTGGTTGAACATGACGAAGATACAATGATGGCATGCGATTATTTAATCGATATTGGTCCTGGTGCAGGGATTCATGGTGGAGAGATTGTAGCCGCAGGTACCCCTGATGAAGTGATGAAGAATGATAAATCTATTACAGGACAATACTTAAGTGGAAAGAAACAGATTTTCCTTCCAAAAGAACGTCGAAAAGGAAATGGGAATTTTATTGAAGTCAAAGGTGCTTCTGAAAATAATTTAAAAAATATTAACCTTTCAATTCCAATGGGTGTTATGAATGTTGTAACTGGAGTATCAGGGTCGGGGAAATCAACGTTAATTAATGATATCTTATATAAATCAATTGCGACAAAATTATATCGTATGAAAGATAAGCCTGGCGCTCATAAAGAGATAAAAGGACTCGAATTTATTGAAAAAATTATTGATATTGATCAATCTCCTATTGGGAGAACGCCACGTTCTAATCCAGCAACGTATACGGGTGTGTTTGATGATATTCGAGATTTATTTGCGGCAACAAATGAAGCAAAAGTTCGAGGTTATCAAAAAGGACGTTTCTCTTTTAATGTGAAAGGTGGCCGTTGTGAAGCCTGTCGTGGCGATGGTTTACTAAAAATTGAGATGCACTTCTTGCCAGATGTTTATGTTCCTTGTGAAGTTTGTCATGGTAAACGATATAATCGTGAAACTTTGAGTGTCACGTATCGAGGGAAAAATATTGCCGATGTTTTAGAGATGACAGTCGAAGATGCGTATCATTTCTTTGAACATCATCCCAAAATTGCTCGTAAATTGAAAACCTTATGCGATGTTGGATTAGGATATTTACAATTAGGACAACCAGCCTCTACTTTATCAGGAGGAGAAGCACAACGTGTTAAATTAGCATCAGAGCTTCATCGTCGTATAACAGATAAAACGGTATATATATTGGATGAACCAACAACCGGATTACATGTAGATGATGTCAGACGATTATTAAAGGTTCTTGAGAGAATGGTTGATGAAGGAGCTACTATTGTTATTATTGAACATAATTTAGATGTGATTAAGATGGCAGATTATATTATTGATTTAGGTCCTGAAGGTGGTAATCGTGGAGGAACGATTGTTGCTAAAGGAACGCCAGAAGAAGTTGCTAATGTAGAGGAGTCTTATACCGGTAAGTATTTGAAAAAAGTTTTAGAGCGAGATCGTCTAAGACAAAATAGATAGAAAATAAAAGAGAGCTTTTTCTTAAGGAAGAGGCTCTCTTTGTTTTTTTAATTCATCTTAAAACGGTCGATAATGCGCATTTCAGACAAAGTGTTCTAGAAAAATCAGGAAAATCATCGAAAAACGAACGAAATGTGTCCGAATCACTATACTTTTATGTTCTTTTTGTATAAAAAATGTATTAAACAAGAATTAGAAGCGGTGATAGTGTTGACCTTTTTTTTGACCTCGTGCTATGATAGGCGAGTCGTAAGCTCACGCTAGAAAGATTACTTGCTTGTTTATCGGACGTAAAGAAGGAGGTGAACTGTTGCTAAAATGAGCTTGGTGAATGATTATTCACTATAGTGTTTTAGGCAACAGGCGCATGAGATGAAACGAGACCTAATTGCATTTATTACAGCTTTATGCGTAATAGTGGTTGGTATCTACGCCGTCATGCAATCCAACTTGAAGGAAGTAAACATCAATGATAATGGAGAGCTAAGTACATTCACAACATATCAGCAAACCGTGGATGAGTTCTTAAAGGAACAAAAAATCAGAGTTGGAAATTTTGATGATATGAACGTGAGTTTTGATGATCGCGTTTATGATGGTATGGAAATTGATATTACAAGAGCACAACCTGTCGTAATTAACGATGGGGGAATTAAAACTCTTGTTATGACAACGGAACCGACTGTCGATGATGTATTAAAAGCTCGTAGTATCGAGCTAAGTACAAATGATGAAATTTCAGTTGCCAGAACTTCTCATGTAGAAGGTGATATGGAAATTGAAATTACCCGTGTTGAAAAAGAGTATGAATCTGTTTATGAAGAAATAAATTTAGATACTGAATATGTTTACACGGATGAACTTCCTAGTAATGAACAGGAAGTTTGGAATGAAGGAAGTCCAAAAGTAGTTGAGCACGTCTACGAAAAAGTTTATAAAAACGGAGATCACGTTGAACAAACTAAAGTAGCGACTAATGTAGTTGATGAAGGTCAACCACGCACAATTGCTGTTGGAACTGGAGCCATTACTTCATTTGTTGCCAATATGACAGCATATGATGTTCAAAGTGCTGGTGGAGGTTCACGAGTAGCATGTAAACCGTATACGGATGTTAGTAATACGATTTACTATAATGATAGTGAATACGGACAACTTCGTATCGTAGCCGCAGGGAAAGATTATCCTTGTGGAACAATTGTTGACATTGATGGAATCGGAAAAGCAATCGTTCTTGACCGAGGAAGTGCTATCACTGGAAATGATTTAGATTTATTGGTCAATACCAACGCATGGGATTTTGGCCGCAAATACAAACAAACTAAAGTCCTCAGATTGGGCTGGTAATCTTTCATTTACGAGGCGTTATAGCCACTTAACAATTTTAATTGCTTGTAGAGGGATGGACAGTTAGTGAAAGTTCTTACGACAATCAATATCAAGGTCATTAGCTGAAGCATTAAAATGGTCATAACGTGACGCGTAAATATTCAAGAGTCTTCTAGATTTAACATGATTGTTAAAGCTAGAAGGCTTTTTTATTATATTAAAAGCCCTAGAAACAAATTGACATGAATTGCTAAAAGTGTTGTGATACGTTTGAGTTATGATACAATAATATTGACTAGACTTTGGAGGGAGTAGAATGAATCGGAAAGAAAATCTTAATCAGTCTGATCGAGAAGTTATTGATGAAAATAAAGTAATTGAAAATCTCTTAAATGGGGATGCTAAAAATGAAAAAAAACAATCGGGTAAAAATCGTTCAGGTACCGAAGTCATATATTCAAAACAAGTTGGGTGCTTTGATTTAAAGTCTATTTTAATTAATTTAATGATTTATACGATTGTTTTAATGGTGACAAGTGGATGGTTAGGTGGATTTTATTTAGGTAGCTTTTTAGATGCCTGTAACGCAGCCATTATAATGTCTATCTTAAATATAATCTTAAAACCTATCTTAGTCCTTTTAACGCTCCCATTAACCATTATGACTTTTGGATTATTCTATGTTTTTGTTAATGGATTTCTGTTAGTTATAGCTGATTATTTAATGGGACCAAGTTTTGAGATTACATCATTTGGTGTTGCTGTATTAGCTTCTATTTTCATTTCATTATTAAGGATGGCAATTAACCATTACTTTTTAAAAGAAGATACAATAAAAGTGAAATTGTAATCAAAACTAAAGATAAGTCGTTTTCTAAACGATAGCTCATAAAGATGAATAAAATTCATTAAAATTATTTGGTGGTGATAGGATGAATGTCGTAACAGTTGCAGATTTAGTTCAAGAATTAAAATTAGAAGTAATCACGAAAGAGATTTCATTAGATCGTAAAATTACAGAACAAATGATTTCACGTCCTGGAATGGAGCTTGCGGGTGTTATAGAATATTTTAGAGACAGTGCAAAACGCCGTGTTCAAATTATTGGAACAAAAGAATGGTTATATCTTCAAACATTAGATTCACAAACTCGAAAAGAAAGAGCTCGTGTTTTATTCACAGAAGATACCCCAGTTATTATTTTCTCTAAAAACTTTGAAATTCCAGAAGAAATGATGGAGTTAGCAAATGAAACGCAAGTGCCGATGTTAAGAAGTCAAAAAGAAACAACCGTTTTATTTACATCAATTTCAAATTATTTAGAGGAAGCTTTATCTCCAATTGAATCAGTACATGGGGTACTTGTTGACGTCAATGGGATTGGAGTTTTAATTACCGGAAAAAGTAGTATCGGGAAAAGTGAGACAGCTTTAGAATTAATTCACCGTGGTCATCAATTGATTGCCGATGATCGAGTAGATATTTATGAAAAAGAACCAGGATTAGTTGTAGGACGAGCGCCAGAATTATTACAACAATTTATTGAAGTTCGTGGGATTGGGATTATCAACGTGGTTGAAATGTTTGGTGCCCGTGCGTATCGTCATAAAAAACGCGTGACATTAATGATCGAATTAGAAGATTGGAATAATGAAAAAATTTATAATCGAATTGGATTATCAGATGAAACGACTCGATTATTCAATACAGACATTACGAAAATTACAATTCCTGTTCGTCCAGGACGTAGTATTGCCTCTTTAATTGAAGTAGCTGCGATGAACCATCGATTAAAAGTTATGGGGTATAACGCAGCAGAAGCTTTCACAAATCAATTAAATAGCTATATTCAAAATAAAAATAATCAATAAATGATTTAGAGGTGAGGACGTGCAGCCTCACTTTTCATGTAATAAGGAGGATAATATGGATCACTCAGCAATTGAACCGTTAAATCGTGTATTTTTACAATTGGGGCCCATTACTATTTATTGGTATGCAGTTTTGATTATGTCAGGGGTCGCAATCGGACTTTATCTTGCCATTCGTGAAGGGAAACGTATGGGGATTAAACCAGAATTCTTTTATGATTTAGTGACATTTGGCTTACCAATCGCTATTATTGGAGCTCGTATTTATTACGTCGCTTTTTCTTGGGATTATTACTCTGTCCATCCTGAGGATATTATTAAAATTTGGCAGGGAGGGATTGCAATTCATGGTGCAATTATAGCATCTGTTATTTTTGGATACTTCTTCTGTAAACGAAAAAATATTTCACTGTTGCTTATCACAGATATTGCAGCTGTCAGTTTCTTTATTGCTCAAGCGATTGGACGTTGGGGGAATTTTATGAATCAAGAGGCGCATGGTGGAGTTGTTCCAGGTGCAACACTTGATGCTCAACGAGAATTTTTGCATTCATTATTCATCCCAGATTTTGTGATCAATAATATGTATATTAACGGGGCATATTATCATCCAACTTTCCTATATGAATCACTTTGGAATGTGATTGGATTTTTAATTGCAATCTTTATCTTACGAAAACTAAGTAAATTATTAGTTGGAGAAATTGCAGCCTTTTATGCTATTTGGTATTCAATTGGTCGTTACTTTGTTGAAGGAATGAGAACGGATAGTTTGATGTTAACGGATACGATTCGTATGGCTCAATTTATTTCAATCATCACAGTTATAGCTGTTTTAATTGTTGTTGTTGCAAGACGTGTAATGAAAAAGAATTTGGTCACATATCGTAGTTTCTATTTAAAAAACTAAAAGGAGTCTAGACTCATGATTAAAGCTGTATTATTTGATTTAGATGGAACTCTATTAAATACAAATGATTTAATCATTAAATCATTTACAGACACATTTAAACACTATTATCCGAACCGTGAATTCACATATGAAGAAATTATCGACTGTATTGGTCCAACACTCGAACAAACAGCGATGAAATATTATCCACAAAACATTTCGGAAATGGTTGAGATGTATCGTCATCATTATGTGTTAAATCATGATGGATTAATTAAAATCTATCCTGGAATCGAAGAAATGCTTAAAGCTTTAAAAGCTTTAGGATTAAGATTAGTCATCGTCACATCTAAAAAACGTGATATGACGTTAAAGGCAATGAAACATACAGATATTTTAGATTATTTTGATTATATTATTTCATCAGATGAAGTCACGCAACCTAAACCCCATCAAGAACCGATTGAATTAGCATTAAAAAAGCTAAATCTTTTAAAAGATGAAGTTATAATGGTGGGTGACAATTCACACGATATTGAGTGTGCAAATCATGCATCAGTCAAAAGTATTGCAGTCGGTTGGGCATTAAAAGGTGCAGATTATTTGCGAGGGTTTAATCCGACTTATATAATTAATACTGCTGATGAACTAGTAGAAATTATTAAAAAGGAAGGTGTTCAATAATGGAAAAAGTATATGATGTTGCGATTATCGGAGCAGGGCCTGCTGGAATGACAGCTGCAATTTATGCAGCACGTGCGAGTCTTTCTGTTGTTATGATCGAACGCGGAGCTCCAGGTGGACAAATGGTTAATACATTCGAAATTGAAAATTATACAGGATTTGAAAAGATTTCTGGGCCTGATTTATCAATGAAAATGTTTGAACATTCTCAAGCAGCAGGAGCTGAATATGCATATGGTTACGTTGAAAATGTAACAATTGCGGAGGATGGAACAAAAGTTATCGATTGTGGAGATCATAAAGTTTACGCTAAAACAATTATCGTAGCAACAGGAACCAAACACCGTTTATTAAATGTACCAGGTGAACAACAATTATCAGGATGTGGAATTTCATGGTGTGCTGTTTGTGATGGAGCATTCTTTAAAGGGAAAAAAGTTGCAGTTATCGGTGGTGGAGATTCTGCAATCGAAGAAGCTATCTATTTAGCTGGATTAGTTGAGAAAGTAACGGTTATTCATCGTCGTGATGAATTACGTGCTCAAAAAATTCTTCAGCAACGTGCTTTTGCTGATGAAAAAATCGAATTTGTTTGGGATTCAACAGTAGAATCATTTGAAGAAGCTGATGGAAAATTAGGTGCCGTAAAAGTTAAAAATGTGAAAACAGGTGAAGTATCAACAGTTGAGGCAGCGGGAGCATTCATCTATATCGGATTAGATCCAATTACGGAGATGGTAAAAGATCTAGGAATTACAGATGAATCAGGGTATGTAGTCGTTGATCACGCCATGATGACGAAGATTCCAGGTGTCTTTGCAGCGGGAGATGTTATTAGTAAAGAATTACGCCAAGTTGTCACGGCAGTTAACGATGGAGCAATCGCTGCACAATCTGCCTTTAAATACATTGAAACAAATTTACGTTAATTAACGAATGAACTCTCGTTTCGTTTAATATATTTAAAAAGAAAACTTTAATTAAGTTTTCTTTTTTTATGCAATTGAAAGGATGAGAGAGATGGATTTACTTATGGATGCTTTCTTGGATACGGCTAAAGTTTGGCCACTTTTGTATATAGTGTACGCTATATTTGAATGGGTGGAACATAAGCAAATAAATTTATGTGCAAAGAAAGAATTAGGTCCAATCGCTGGAGCTTTAAGTGGATGTATTCCACAGTGTGGGGCATCGATTGCAGCATCGTCTTTATACTCAGGACGTGTGATTACATTAGGAACTTTGCTAGCAGTTTTTATCGCCACATCGGATGAGGCGATTCCATTGATGTTTACTCATGTTAATCAGTGGAAAATGATTGCGTTATTAGTCATAATAAAAGTGATTTATGCAAGTTTTGTTGGAATTCTAATTGATTTATTATGGAGAGGAGAAAGATCAGAATTATCCACAGTTTCTAGATATGAGTATCAAAAGGAGAAATCAATTTTTATAGAGGCATTTGAACGTTCAGTGAAGGTGCTAGTCTTTTTATTTATCATGACGTTTTTGATTAACTTGGTTATTTCCTGGATTGGAGAAGACACATTGGCACGGGGACTAATGACAACCTCTTATAAACAACCTTTTTTAGCAGCGCTCATCGGATTAATTCCTAACTGTGCAGCATCTGTTTTATTAACTGATCTTTATTTAAAAGGCATGATTACCTTTGGTTCTTTGTTAGCAGGACTTTGTACAGGTGTGGGGGCAGGCTTGTTAACCTTATTTAAAATGAATAAGTTACTTAAAGAAAATTTAGTGATTATTGGATTACTTTACTTTTTTGGAGTTCTCATCGGATTGACTCTCCATATACTGATTATTGGAATTTAAAAACTGACGATGTTAGTCAGTTTTTTCTATTTTGCTATTTATATGATATAATAAGGAGTAATGAAGGAGGCTAACGAATGAGAGTTGTTCATAGTTTATTAGTGCAAGATGATCAAATTCTTCTTTTGTTTAAACCTAGTCGCCAAAAATGGTTTTTACCAGGTGGGAAAGCTGAGTTTGGGGAGAATATTATTCAAACTGGGCTACGTGAGTTTTATGAAGAAACAGGCCTACAATTGAAGCACGCAAAATTAGGTGCTATTACAACGGTTGTAGTTGAAGAAGAATTAGAAAAAAAAGAGTGGATGTTATATACCGTTAAAGCAACGGATTCAACTGGTGAATTAATTGAGGAAAACCGTGAAGGTTCATTAGCGTGGCATTCCCTTAAAGAAGTTGATGAATTACCGATGTTTGAAGGTGATCGTTTTATTATTAAGAAATTATTAGAGTCAGATCTGCCTATCGTTTCAACTCAAATTTATACACCAACATATGAGTTAATTGAACTGATTCAAAATACAGATGAATAATATTAAAAAGTGATAATAGAGTGAAAGAAGGGTGTCATAGTGAAAAAGATTAACTTATTAATTGTCACGGGAATGAGTGGAGCAGGAAAAAGTGTCGTACTGAATAGTCTAGAGGACGTAGGATATCATTGTATTGATAATTTTCCACCTATTTTATTGCCTAAATTAACAGATTTAATTTTGGGTACGAGTGAGCAATCAGTAAATTTAGCCGTTGTAATTGACTTAAGATCACTTGATTTTAACTCAATTGACGAGATGCTTTATTTTTTACAAGATAGTCATTTTGTTAATGTCCATGTTTTATACTTAGATGCAGATGATGCAACATTAGTAAAACGCTATAAAGAAACTCGAAGAACACACCCATTATCACGAGATACAAATTTATTAGATGGAATTGATAAAGAGCGAGAGTTGTTAAAGCCAATTCGAGATATTTCAGATGTTACAATTGATACAACGGGTCTAGCTGCTAAAGATTTAAAACAGCAGATTATTACAAAGTTTGGGGATTTAGATTCAGATTATTTTAGCGTCACATTCATGTCATTTGGATTTAAACATGGAACACCGATTGATACAGATATTATGTTTGATGTACGTTTTTTGCCAAATCCATTTTACATTGAAACATTACGTCCACAAACAGGACTTGATGATGGAGTTTATGAGTATGTGATGAGTTTTGAGGAGACAACAACCTTCTTAGCTAAATTAGTAGATTTATTACAATTTTTAATTCCTAAATATAAGGCTGAAGGAAAATCACAAGTGATCATTGGGATTGGATGTACTGGAGGTCAACACCGTTCAGTTGCAATTGCTGAATACTTGGCGCACGCTTTTGAAAATGATTATAAAACCAATTCAAAACACCGTGATATCCACCGAGCACATAAAAAATAAGGGGGCCTAAAATAATGGCAGAGTATGATTTAAGGGTAGCGGTAATCGGGGGTGGAACCGGGTTATCTACAATATTAAGAGGATTAAAGCGTTATCCAATCGATATTACAGCGATTGTAACAGTTGCCGATGATGGAGGAAGTTCTGGAAGTTTAAGAAGTGATTTTGATGTTCCACCACCAGGAGATATTCGAAATGTTCTAGTGGCATTATCGGAAGTAGAACCACTAGTGCAAGAACTATTTCAATATCGTTTTAAAGGTGAAACAGAATTAGCAGGTCATCCAACAGGAAATCTTTTAATTGCTGCAATGACAAATATCACAGGGGATTTTGCATCAGCGGTTCAAAAGTTAAGTGAAGTTTTAAAAGTTCGAGGAACAGTATTACCAGTAAGTAACACCCCGTTATGCTTGTGTGCTGAGTATGATGATGGTACAATCATTCAAGGCGAATCACTCATTCCTGTTGAAGATAAGAAAATTAAACGTGTCTATTATACAAATCCAGATGAGCCAGCACTAGATGAAGCTGTTGAAGCCATCATGGAGGCAGACTTAGTTCTTTTAGGCCCTGGAAGTTTGTATACAAGTATTATTCCTAACCTTTTGTTAAAACAAATAGCTGATGCAGTTGTTAAAACGGAAGCTCAGTGTGTCTATTGTTGTAATATTATGACCCAACCAGGGGAAACAACAGGTATGACGGCTTCTGATCATGTTCGTGTTATTGAAGAACATGTAGGATGTCATATTATCGATAAGATTATTGTAAATGATGAAAGTGTTGACGATAGTACTTATGAACGCTATACACATCAAAATTCTGATATGGTTGTCATTGACGAAGAGGTATTAGAAAACATGAATATAGATGTTATTAAGAGTCGATTAGTTTCTTATAATAACGTAGGAGAAGTGCGCCATAATACTAAGAAAGTAGCAGCAACTATTTTCTCATTATTATTAGACATCGAAGAACAAAGGGAGGGGTGATTATTATGTCATTCGCTTCTGAAACAAAAAAAGAGTTAGTTCAAATTCAGTCAGATGATTGTTGTGCAAAAGCCGAATTGTCTGCTTTAATTCGAATGAATGGTGTGATTTCTTTATCGAATAAAGGATTAGTTTTAGACTTTGCAACAGAGAATGCGGCAATTGCAAGACGAACGCTACAGTTAATTAAACAGCTCTTTGATACAGAGGTCGATTTATTATCACGAAAAAAAATGCAATTAAAAAAGAATAATGTCTATATTATTCGAATTAAAAAAAATGCTAGAGATATTGCAACAGAATTAGGGATTATGTCTGAAAGTGTTGGATTTGTTCTTGGAATTGCAAAAGATTTAGTAGAATATGATTGTTGTAAACGTGCGTATATGCGTGGTGCTTTTTTAGCGGGAGGATCAGTTAATAATCCAGAAACATCATCGTATCACTTTGAAATTTCTACATTAGATCAAGAACTAGCAGAAGATTTAAAAGATTTAGCTAATGTTTTTAATTTAAATGCTCGTGTTTTACAGCGTAAAAAGGGATATATTATGTATATTAAAGAAGCTGAGAAGATCAGTGATTTTTTAAGAGTGATTGAGGCTTATAATGCAGTCTTGAATTTTGAAGATGTTCGTATCTTTAGGGATATTAGAAATTCAGAAAATCGTTTGAATAATTGTGAAATTGCAAATGAAACTAAAACGATTGCGGCGGCTCAACGTCAAATTGATAATATTGAATTAATTGATTTTGTATATGGAATTGATTCATTACCAGAGAGATTACAACATGTAGCTAAATTGCGTTTAGAATTTCCTGAAGAAAATTTGAATTATTTAAGCGATATTTCAAATGAAAGAGGATTTAAATTAACGAAATCTGGGATTAATCATCGTATGCGTAAATTAGCTGAAATGGCTGAAGAAATTCGTGACAATCAAAAGAAACGTTTATTAGAGGAAAATCAAGATTAAAGCGAGATGATGAGTATCTATCGTTTTGAAATAGTAGAACAAACGTGAACCTTATTTATGACTATATGGCATAAATAAGGTTTTTTTATGTTAAATCAAATTTAAGTTGAGTATGATTTTAAATGAATGATAGATAATAAAGAGGATTGAAAACAAATTAACAACCGCTTACATTCTGATAATCTTGTACTTATAAATTAAAGTTTAGTATACTATAGATAGATAATTTAAGGAGGAAACAATATGACTAAAAAACCTGTAGCATTAATCATTTTAGACGGATTTGGTTTACGTGATGAAACTGCTGGGAATGCAGTTAAAGCGGCTAAAATGCCAAACTTAGATCGTTTATTCCATACATATCCTCATAACACTTTAGAGGCTTCTGGATTAGGAGTTGGTTTACCAGAAGGACAAATGGGGAACTCAGAAGTAGGACACTTAAACTTAGGTGCAGGACGCATCGTTTACCAATCATTAACTCGTATTAACTTAGCGGTTAAAAATGGTGAATTAAATACTGATGCAACAATTGCAGAAGGTGTTAAACATGCTTTAGAGAATAACAAAAAAATTCACGTAATGGGATTATTATCACCTGGTGGAATCCATTCACATAATGAACATATGTATGCATTAGTTGAAGCTGCAAAAGCTCAAGGTGCAAAAGAAGTTTATGTTCATGCATTTTTAGATGGACGTGATACAGCTCCTAAATCTGCATTAGAATATGTTGAAGCATTAGAAGCAAAATTAGCTGAAATCGGAATGGGGAAAGTTGCGACTGTTTCAGGACGTTACTACTCAATGGACCGCGATAAAAACTATGATCGTACACAATTAGCTTACGATGCTATGACTCAAGGAACTGGAGAAAAATTCGAATCAGCTAAAGCTGGTGTAGAGGCTTCTTACAAAAATGATATTTTAGATGAATTCGTTGCTCCTTTTGTTGTTGATGAAAATGGATTAATTCAAGATGGAGATACAGTCATTTTTGCCAACTTCCGTCCTGATCGTGCACAACAAATCGCAATCGCGTTATCTAACCCAGAAAATGTTGCAAACTATGCAAAAGAAGGTAAACCAGCATTAGATTCATCAAAAGGGCCAAAAGATGTATACTTTATTTCAATGATGTCTTACGGAAGTGCTGTAAATGGGCCAGTTGTATTCCCATTACAAGACTTAGCTAATACTTATGGAGATGTTATTGCAGCAAATGGATTAAAACAATTACGTATTGCTGAAACTGAAAAATATGCTCACGTTACATTCTTCTTCGATGGTGGAGTAGATAAAGAAATCGAAGGAGCAACTCGAGTTTTAATTAACTCTCCAAAAGTTGCAACTTATGATTTAAAACCAGAAATGTCTGCTTACGAAGTAGCTGATGCTTGTGTAGCTGAAATTAACAAAGATATTCATGATACAATTATTTTAAACTTCGCTAACCCAGACATGGTTGGACATACTGGAGTATTCGATGCGACAGTTAAAGCATTAGAAGCTGTTGATGAGTGCTTAGGTAAAGTTGTGGATGCAATCATCGCTAAAGGTGGAGTTGCAATTATTACAGCTGACCACGGAAATGCTGAAAAATTAGAAGATGAAAATGGTGGAGCATACACAGCTCACACATCTAATCCAGTTCCAGTTATTGTAACTAAAGAAGGAATCGAGTTACGTAACGGAGGTAACTTAGGAGATTTAGCTCCAACAATGTTACAATTATTAGGTGTTGAACAACCAGTTGAAATGACAGGAAAATCAATCATTAAATAATATTCAAAAAGACATAGCGCCTAAAAGGTGTTATGTCTTTTACTTTTTGTAAAAAAAAGTGGTATTATTTTCGGTAAATTATAATATTTATAATCGGATTCATATATACTTTCAATATATGATTGAAGTTTAATTTATAGGGAATAGGTGTGATTATTTGTAATATAAAATTCCATAATAAAGATAAAAGGTATGGATGATAAGACAAAGAAAAAAATCGACTTATTCAAGAATTAAAGAGGTAAATTTAACGTTTATATTTGAAA
Organism: Turicibacter sp. HGF1; assembly: GCF_000191865.1. NCBI lineage: Bacteria > Bacillati > Bacillota > Erysipelotrichia > Erysipelotrichales > Turicibacteraceae > Turicibacter > Turicibacter sp. HGF1. Next base: position 9,482 of record NZ_AEXQ01000024.1, on the reverse strand, counting down.
ATGGTGGATATTTATGGTACTATATAAAAGTGGAAGCCAGGTTAGTTTAGTGGTAAAACAACGCAATGGTAATGCGTAGCCGCGAGTTCGATTCTCGCACCCGGCACCATCAAAATGGATTGAAATATATAATCTAGCTGAGAGCTAGATTTTTTTTTGTCAAATTTCTTAATTAGTGATTCATAATAATTGAAATTTTGGTCATATTAGAGATTGTATTGAAAAAAATTGAGATATTGAGGAATAATATGATGTAAGAGCTTATTTTGTTTCATTAGTATGAGCTTTAATTTACAAAAAATAGCGTTTACAACAGAAAAATATCTTTAATCTCCAAAAAAATGTATTATAATAAGAAGTGTGAAAAAATTAGAAAAAAAGGAGCTGTCATACATGCCTTATATTGTTGACGTTTATGCTCGCGAAGTATTAGACTCTCGCGGAAATCCTACTGTTGAAGTAGAAGTTACAACTGAAAGTGGATCATTCGGACGTGCTTTAGTACCATCTGGAGCTTCTACAGGAATCTACGAAGCTGTTGAGTTACGTGATGGAGATAAATCTCGTTACTTAGGAAAAGGTGTTTTAAACGCTGTTAAAAATGTTAACGACATTATCGCACCTGAATTAGTTGGTATGGATGTTACTGACCAATGTGGAATCGACCGTTTAATGATCGCTTTAGACGGAACTAAAAACAAAGGTAAATTAGGAGCTAACGCAATCTTAGGTGTATCTATGGCTGTTGCTCATGCTGCTGCTGATTTCGTTGGATTACCATTATACCGTTACTTAGGTGGATTCAACTCTAAAGAATTACCAACTCCAATGATGAACATCATCAACGGTGGAGAGCACGCTGACAACAACATCGACTTCCAAGAATTCATGATCATGCCAGTTGGAGCTCCAACATTCAAAGAAGCTATCCGTATGGGAGCTGAAGTATTCCATGCATTAAAATCAGTATTACACGGTATGGGATTAAATACAGCAGTTGGAGATGAAGGTGGATTCGCTCCAAACTTAGAATCAAACGAAGCTGCTATCAAAGTTATCTTAGAAGCTATCGAAAAAGCTGGATATGTTCCAGGTAAAGACGTAATGATCGCTATGGACGTTGCTTCTTCTGAGTTCTACAAAGATGGAAAATACGTTTTAGCTGGTGAAGGTGGAAAAGTATTCACATCTGAAGAATTATGTGACTTCTACGCTGAATTATGTGAAAAATATCCAATCATCTCAATCGAAGACGGTTTAGACCAAGACGACTGGGCTGGATGGGATTATTTAACTAAAAAAATCGGAGATAAAGTTCAATTAGTTGGAGACGATTTCTTCGTAACTAACACTGAGCGTTTAGCTGAAGGTATCGAGAAAAACGTGGCTAACTCAATCTTAATCAAAGTTAACCAAATCGGTACATTAACTGAAACTTTCGAAGCTATCGAAATGGCTAAGAAAGCTGGATACACTGCAGTTGTATCTCACCGTTCAGGAGAAACTGAAGATGCTACAATTGCTGACATCGCAGTTGCTACAAATGCTGGACAAATCAAAACAGGTTCTATGTCTCGTACAGACCGTATTGCAAAATACAACCAATTATTACGTATCGAAGATGAATTAGGACAACAAGCTGTTTACAACGGAGTTAAATCTTTCTATAACTTAAAAAAATAATTTAATTTATTAAATTAAATCGCACACGATTGTTTTTAAGTTAGGGATTTATAACCTAATTAATCATGCACATATATTGAAGCCCATCTAGGTTTAGGTAACTAAATCTAGATGGGCTTTTTTTGACAAAAAAACATTTTCAAAATAATTGTCGATTTAACAAAATATGCTAAAATATACTTATATATAAGTCTTCTATACTTAGAAAAAATGCGACCTATTAGTAGAAGATACCTTTTAAATGGGAGAGATTCCATTTGATTTTATTACACCTTTGGTGAATTAACCTTTAGACAATAGAATACTGCTTTAATAAAAATTACCATAGGATGGAATTAATCTATATAATATAGGTTCGCTAGTATTTGGTGTGAAAAACAATCCGCAACTGATAGGAAGAAATTTTTATTTCAATATACAGTTCTAGAGTGTTTAACCAGTTTAAAATTGTTAAAAATATATGACATGATTGAAAGGATGAGACAAATGAAAAAATCAGAAGAAACTTTGAATTTTAAATTGATTAATCGAGTTGTCTTATTAATTGGGATCTTAGTTGGGGTTCAGGTTATTAAAATATGTTTTCCGATTATTAAACCTGTTATTTCAGCATTAAATTTAATTATTAGCCCATTTATTATTGCGATTTCTCTAGCATATTTACTCAATCCATTAGTCGATTTCTTCTGTCGCTTACATTTTAAACGTTCATACGCGATACTTGTAACCTTTGTTTCAATTGTCGGTGGGTTATTTTATGCTATCTTTAGCTTAATTCCGTATTTAATTGTTAATATTCAAGAAGTACTTAATAGTATGCCAATGTTGATTGAAAAAGTGGAGCTTCTTATTTCTAATTTAAATCTAGATTATATTGATATTTATAAGTTTGATTTTAGTTCTCTGTTTAGTGAAAATTCAAAATTCTTTACCCTTTTTTCATCATTTTTATCACGAGCAGGTAGTTGGTTATCAAGTGCAAGTAGTAGTTTTACGATGATTATAGGGATGTTATTCCTAGTTCCTATTTTGTTATACTATATTTTAAATAACTTCTATGAACTGCGTAATCGAATTAAAAACTATTTAATAACTCACCGTCATATTCAATTTTTTAATATTTTAAAAGAATCGGAAGAAGTTGTGAGGGGATATGTGTCAGGAACATTAGCAGTATCACTTGCTTTATCGATAATTGCATCTATTTATTTTGCCTTAATTGGATTAGATAACGCGGTTGTATTTGGTGTTTTAATTGGATTTTTAAATATTATTCCTTATGTGGGACAAATTATTGGTACGATTCCAGCTGCTCTTTTTGGTTTAACAGTTTCGATTTGGACGCCAGTGTATGTCATTATCGGAGTATTAGCACTTAATTTTATTGAAGGAAACTTTATTAAACCACTTGTGTTCTCTAAAGCAGTAGACTTTCATCCAATTATTTTGTTAACACTTATTATTATTGGAGGACAAATTTTTGGGGTAATTGGGATGATTTTCATTATTCCGATTGCAGGTATTATAAAAATTATCTTACGTTATAGTAAAGACGTCTATTTTGAATACCGTAGTAAAAAAAATAATGAATTGAATTAGTTTAAAGGTCATTTCATAATCATGGAATGACCTTTTCTATATTAAAACAAAAATATATTTCACCATTATAAATGAGTCTCGGGCCTTATATATGCAAAAATAATCAAACTTCAAAAAATCATGTCTTTTCTACATATAATTGTTTAGTTAATCATAGAGTTTATAGATAAGAAATCTACTTTACCTTATGTAAATAATGAAGTAATGATTGTAGGAGGAGTTGTTAGATGGGATTGTTATTATTGCAGTATGTGGGATTATCGTTTTTAGTCGTCTTTTCATCAATTAAAATTTCAGAATGTGTAGATGAACTTGATCAGAGAACTAAACTCGGGGGAGCTTTAATAGGAGGAATTTTATTAGCTGGGGTTACATCCTTACCAGAATTGATTACAAGTATTTCATCAACAATGATGTTAAATAACCCAGATTTAGCATTCGGAAACATTCTTGGAAGTAATGCTTTTAATGTTTTTATTTTAGCGGTTGGAAATATTGTTTTTATTAAGCACATGTTATTTAATAACATAGGACGCTCTAACACGATGACAAATGTTATTAACTGTAGTATTTATATTATTATTTTATTTACGTTTTTTAGTCCAACGATTACACAGGTGGGACATGTTGGAACAGCATCTATTTCTATTGCGGTGTTATATTATTTAAATTTAAAATTAGCTTCTAATTTAGAGTCTAACGACAATCAAAGTAGCGATTTGCCAAATCCATCAGAATCAATGCTTAACTTAATTTTACGCTTCGTATTCTTTGCAATTGTTATTGTGATCAGTAGTTTATTAGTTTCAATTACGACAGATAACATTGCAAGGGAGACTGGTGTTGGTTCATCTTTTGTGGGAGCAATCTTTTTAGGGGTGGCAACATCATTACCTGAGATGACTAGTTTAATTAGTTTAATTAGAATGCGTAACTATGATATTGCAGTTGGGAATATTGTTGGAAGTAACTTGTTTAATTTTGGAATTATTGCTTTGACAGATGTTTTATATTTCTCGGGTAATATCTTTGAAATTGCCGATATCTCCAATTCATTGTTAGTTTTTGTTGGCTTGGCAGAATCTATTGTATTAGCTTTTGTGTTATTTGGTATTAAGATTAAAAATAAATTTTTATACGCAATTCCTTCTGTTTTGATTATTCTAGTTTATTGTTACTATATTACGACATCCTTGAAATAATGGTTGAAATTGTATAATAGATGTGATACAGTTTTGATATATACAAGGAGGGTTTAGGATGTTTAGTTTAGGTGTTGTAGACGTATTATTTATGATTGTTTCAGTAATCCTAATTGTCTTAGTTGCATTACAAAGTTCTAAACAGGGATTAAGCGATTCATTAACAGGTGGAAATAGTGAGTTATTCAAGAATCAAAAAGAACGTGGAGCAGAAGCTTATATTGTTCGTGCAACTTATATTTGTTCAATTATTTTTATCGTTTTAGGACTAATTATTTTTATGAAATAATATACTAGCTCATATTCGAAGAATATGAGTTTTTTTAATGTCAAAATACGTAGTAGCAATAAATTATATAATATTGGTACAAACTAAACATAGGTCAAATACAAGAGAACTTTGTATTCTCGGATTCTAAAAAATGGTTAAATATTTAACCGAGTATGATAGAATAGTAGTTATGAGTTGGAGGTGTGCTATTTGCGCAATACAGTATTAGAGTTATTAGGATCAAGTCATTATGAAGCAATGACAATTGATGAGTTAGTAGATTATTTACAAATTGAAGGAACAGAAGCTTTTAAAGAATTCGTTAAATTAATGGTAGCCCTTGAAGATGAAGGGGTTGTCGTACGTTCAAAAAATGATCGTTATGATTTAGCACGTGAATTAGGTTTTTATAAAGGAATTATTTCTATTCATCCAAAAGGATTTGGGTTTGTTGAAATAGATGATATGGATGACGTTTATATTCGTAATGAAGATTTAAATGGAGCCTTACATAAAGATACGGTTTTAGTTAAAATCTTACCATCTTCTAAAGGTGATAGTTTAGAAGGAGAAATCGTTCAAGTTTTAGAACGTGGAATGAAAGAGTTTATTGGGACTTACTATGAAATTAAACAAGTAGGTTATGTTAAACCAGACAACTCACGTTATCATGCTGTTGTAGCAATTCCTAAAAATAAAAGTAAAGGGGCTGTTCGCGACCATAAAGTCCGTGTTAAGATTGTTGACTACTTAGAAAATAATGTTGTTAAAGCAGAAGTTTTAGAAATTCTTGGACATAAAAACGATCCAGGTATTGATATTTTATCTGTTGTTTATAAATATGACATTGTACCTGAATTTTCAAAGGATGCATTAGAACAAGCTGCTGCTATTCCTACGGAATTAGATGCAGACAGCTATAAAGGTCGTCGTGATTTACGTGGTGAAACCATTGTTACAATTGATGGCGATGATGCTAAAGACTTAGATGACGCTGTTCATGTAAAAATGCTTGATAATGGAAACTATTTATTAGGTGTTTCAATTGCAGACGTTTCGTATTATGTAACCGAAGGGTCTCCATTAGATCGTGATGCGTATTTTAGAGGGACTAGTGTGTATTTAGTTGACCGCGTTATCCCAATGATTCCACATCGTTTATCAAATGGAATTTGTTCATTAAATCCTCAAGTTGATCGTTTGACGATTACTTGTGAAATGGAGATTTCACCTAAAGGTGAAGTGGTTAACCATGAAATCTTCCCTTCTGTAATTAATACAACAGAACGTATGACTTATCACAATGTGAATTTGATTTTACAGGGTGAGGATCAAGAGGTTTTAAATCGTTATGAAGCGTTAGTACCAAATTTCCATCTAATGTATGAGTTATCTCAAATTCTACGTAAAGCTCGTCATGATCGTGGATCAATTGATTTTGATTTAGATGAAGCAAAAATTATTGTAGATGAGTATGGTTTTCCAACAGGTGTTGAACTTCGTGACCGTGGGATCGCAGAGCGCATTATTGAAGATTTTATGTTAGCAGCTAATGAAACAGTTGCTGAACATTTCCATTGGATGGATGTTCCATTTATTTATCGAGTTCATGAACATCCAAAACCTGAAAAATTAGAGCGTTTCTATAAGCTAGCTCGTGCTTTAGGTTATGAGATTAAAGGAACAAGAGAACATGTTCATCCAAAAGCATTGCAAATGATTACGGAAGCCGTACAAGGAAAACCTGAGCATGCTGCAATTAATACAATGATGCTTCGTTCATTACAAAAAGCAAAATATAGTGAAGAAAGTTTAGGACATTTTGGATTGGCTGCAGAGTTCTATACTCACTTTACATCACCGATTCGTCGTTACCCGGACTTAATTGTTCATCGATTAATTCGTCGATATTTGTTCGAACAGGACTTATCAAATGAGACTTTAACATATTATAATACTATTATGCCTGAAATTGGTCTTCAAACTTCAAAACGTGAGCGTGATGCAATCGATGCAGAACGTGAAGTGGAGGATATGAAAAAGGCAGAGTATATGACACAATTTATTGACGAAGAGTTTGAAGGTGTTATTTCATCTGTTACGAAATGGGGAATGTATGTCGAACTACCAAATACGGTAGAAGGGCTAGTTCATGTAAATGATTTAACAGATGATTATTATGAATTTGATGAAGATAATTTAGCATTAATTGGACGTCGTACGAAAACCATGTACAAACTTGGGGATGTTGTAAAAGTTGTTGTAGTAGCTGCAAGTAAAGAGGAAAGAACTATTGACTTCCAATTAGTTGGTATGAGTAAGAGCCGTCCTAAACGTTCATTTAAACGTATTGATACACGAGGTGCATCAGGAGCAAATGATCGAAGAAGAGATGGCAAACCTAAAACATCTTCATCATCAAATTCGAGAAATAATCGTAATAAAAAATCATCTGATCGTTTCAATGATAATAAGAAACCAAAAAGAAAAAATAATAAAGGTTCAAAAAACTTTTCGAATCAAAAAAGTAATAGTCAAAAAAAATCTAATAAATAATAGTTTGGCTAATTAGTGAAAGGGTGCAGGTAAATCATGATGAAGAAGTTAAAAGGTATTAAGTGGTTCAATGTCATTTTGTTCCTATTCGTCATGGTTGGTTTATTAGTTTTAGCTCAATTTTTTGTTCGTCCTAATATGGAAGGATGGGATGTTGAGCGTGTTTTACATTATGAAGCTGCTAATGATATAAATATTATTTATGATTATATTTATTCAGACGAAGTGGATTATGGGATCGTTGTTGATCAACAAAAATGTGAAAATGAGGAGACTTGTGATGTTAAATTAACGATATCAAAAGGAAGAGATGTCTCAAAAAACACAGAAACAGAAATTAGAGCCTACCTAGATGAATTGATTGCTACGGGATTAATTACAGCAAATGAAGTCAATTATCATGACTCAATGTACTCAAATGATGTAAAGCCTGGATTTGCAGTTTATTATGAACCAGATCCTATTAAACAGCGTATTGATATTAGCTTTTCTTTAGGACCCGAAATACGTGTCTATAAAGCTTCTATGGTTGCTGTAGGTGATATTTTACTACATGATACTGTATTTAATGATTTTAGATTAGAAGGAGATTTGTTTGATTTTTCTCCATTACTTGAAAATGTAAAATCATATATTGAACCAGCAGACTTTGCTTTTGCAAATCAAGAGTCAAATATTGGAGGTATAGAGATTGGATTATCTTCATATCCAAACTTTAATAGTCCATATGAAATTGTTCGAGATCTTGTTGGCATTGGATTCAATATGTTTTCAAGAGCTAATAATCACACATTAGATAAGGGAGAAAATGGCGTGATTTTGGCTGAATCATACTGGCAAACCTTAAATGGAATTATTTCAGCTGGATCAACTGATTCACAAGAAAAACGTGATCAAATCCCTGTGATTGAACAAAATGGAATTAGATTAGCATTACTAGCATATTCTTACGGATTTAATGGATATAGGGTTCCAGAAGATAAACCTTATTTAGCTAATGAGTTCAGTTATGAACAAGCGGAACAAGATATTCAAAAAGCTAAAGAAGTTGCAGATGTTATCGTGGTTTCAATGCATTGGGGTACTGAATATCAAGATACACCAAATGAAACACAGTTAGAACAAGCCAAGTGGCTAGCAGATCAAGGTGTAAATGTTATTTTAGGTGAACATCCTCATGTTTTACAACCTGTTGATATCTTGGTTGGACGTGATGGAAATGAAACATTAGTTGCGTATTCATTAGGTAACTTTATTTCAGGTCAAACAGGACTTGCTAAATTAGTAGGTGGAATTTTAAAGTTTGATATTATTAAAACAACGATTGGTGATGAAGTGAAAATTGAAATTTCGCAACCTCAATTAATGCCAACCTATAACTATGCTGAAAATGGAACAGTTAATTATCAATTAGTTCCATTAGTTGAATCTGATCAACGTGATTATTTTGAAACGGTTCAAGCTTTAATGGAAAATTACTCGAATGTAGTTGATGTTGTAGATTACATTACTTACGATGAAAATTAGTTGGAGAGCTTAAAGGTGGTGTAAGAATGCCAAAAGGTGTGGGATCAACGCTTGCGCAAAATAAAAAAGCAGGACATGATTATTTTATTGAAGAAACATTTGAAGCGGGAATTGTGCTGCAAGGAACTGAAATCAAATCGATTCGTGCCGGTAAAGTCAATTTAAGAGATTCATTTGTTCGTATTGATCGTAATGAAGCTTTTGTACATAATATGCACATTTCTCATTATGAACAAGGAAATCGATTTAATCATGATCCATTACGTACAAGAAAACTATTATTACACAAACGTGAAATAGCAAAATTAATTGGAACACAAAAAATGGGTGGTTATTCACTTATTCCATTAAAGTTATACATTAAAGATGGATATGCGAAATTATTATTTGGTATTGCAAAAGGGAAGAAAAATTACGATAAACGTCAAGATTTAAAGGCCAAAGATGCAAATCGTCAAATTGAAAAAGCATTGAAAGACCGTCAAAAGTAGGTTCTTTGTCAAATAGTGTTGCTGATTAATTTGTGACCTATTACAATGAACGACCGAATTGAAATCCTAGTAGCTATGCTGCTAGGATTTTTCTTTTGGGTTTAGTTAGATTTTGAATCATAAGAATTCTTGATTTGAAATGATAGAAGCTGT